>NZ_MJGR01000008.1:29402-85030 GCF_001865105.1 Curtobacterium sp. MCBA15_016 | reverse complement strand
CGGAGCGCGGGCTCGGTCGCACCGTCCCGCGCCGTGAACTCGTGGGTCGTCTTGTCCTCGTCACCGAACAGCTGGTGGATCGTGATCCGGTAGGACTCCCCGGGGAGCTTGCGCGTGGTGTGATCGAACGCTCCGTTGGCGTCGGCGCGGACGAACTCCTGGGCCCCGTCGTCCACTCGAACGCTCAACGACGTGTACGGGGACGCCGTGCCGACGAGGCGAGCGCCCTCGCCCTTGAAGAACGTCTTGTCGGAGGTCAGGCGCGTCGGAACGTACTCCACGCCTTCCTGCAGTGATCGGAACTCGTGCACGGTCGCTGCGTCGGCGTCCTGCTGCACGGTCACGGACAGCTTCGGGTCTCCGTCCGACAACGCCACCGATCGCTTCGAGGTGAACGAGAACTGTCCGGTCGGGGACGCGACGACCGCTCCGCCCAGCGGGATGTTGATCACCGCGTCCTGAGCCGAGATCCTCACCGTCGCGCCGGGGCGTGCGGTCCCCTCGACACGGAGCGGTGTGCCGCTCAGGTACTGCTTCGGCGACGTCACGCGCACGTCGGTCTCGGTGGCGTCGGTGAGCGTGCGCTCGACGGTGCGGGCGGTCGACCCGGAACCCGTGTGGACCCGGATCTGGAGCCCACCCGTGACGGTGACGCCCTTCGGGCTGGTGATCCTCCAGTCACCGTCGGCGTCCGCGCGTCCGTCCAAGAAGTTGCGGGGACCGAACTCCACGCCGACGAACGCGTGGGGTTCGGCGGTGCCGGAAACGGTCACAAGGTGACCCGGCGCGTAGTCGGTGGTGTCGACGGTGAGGTGACGTTCACTGGTGTCGACGGTGAGGGCGCGTTCGATGGTGCGTGTGCTGCTGCCGGTGCCGCTGCTGACGGTGAGGGTGATGCCCTCGGTTTCGGTGACGTTCTTCAGGCTCGTGATGCTCCACTTGCCGTCGTCGTCTGCGCGGCCGGTCTCCGAGTTGTTGACGCGTCCGAAGCTGACGGCGATGAACGCGCGCGGTTCGGCGGTGCCGGTGGCGGTGACGAGGTCCCCGACGCGGTACTTCGTGGTGTCGACCGTCAGGTGGCGTTCGCTGGTGTCGACGGTGAGGGCGCGTTCGATGGTGCGTGTGGAGTCGCCGGTACCGGTGCTGACGGTGAGGGTGATGCCGTCGGTCTCGGTGACGGACTTCGGGCTCGTGATGCTCCACTTGCCGTCGTCGTCGGCGCGTGCGGTGTCGGAGTTGTTGACGCGTCCGAAGCTGACGGCGATGAACGCTCGGGGTTCGGCCGTGCCGGTGGCGGTGACGAGGTCCCCGACGCGGTACTTCGTGGTGTCGACCGTGAGCGGCCGTTCGCTGGTGTCTCGGGCGAGGGTGTGCTCGATCGTACGCAGGCTGGCGCCGGCGCCGGTGCTGACCTGGAGGGTGAGCCCGTCGGTCGCCGTGGCCGCGTACATGCTGGTGATGCGCCAGTTGCCGTCGTCGTCGGCGCGGCTGTCGACCGTGTCGTTGGAGCGGAACCGGACGTGGACGAACGCTCCGGGTTCGGCGGTGCCGCTGACGGTGACAAGGTCATCGACGCGGTACTTGTCCGTGTCGACCGTCAGGTGGCGCTCACTGGTGTCGACGGTGAGCGTGCGCTCGATGGTGCGCGCGGTCTCGCCGATACCGGTGCTGACCTCGAGGGAGAGTCCACTGGTGGCGGTGGCCGGCCGCAGACTGGTGATGCTCCAGTTGCCACGGTCGTCGGCACGGCCGGTCTCGGAGTCCTTGCCGCCAAAGACGACCGCGATGAGCGCGCGCGGCGATGCGGTGCCCTTCACGGTGACGAGGTCGCCCACGCGGTAACTGGTGGTGTCGACCGTGAGCGGCCGTTCGCTGGTGTCGTGGGCAAGGGTACGGGTCACGGTCTCGGCGTCGTTCCCGGTCCCGGCGGTCACAGTGATCGAGAGACCGGCCGTGCTCAGCACGGCGCGCTCGCTGGTGATGGTCCAGCGGCCGTCGGCGGCGGCACTCTTCCGGACGAGGTCTCGATCGCCGAACAGGACACCGACGCGCGCACCCGGCGCTGCGGTACCCGTCACGGTGACGGTGTCGCCGGCACGGTAGGTGGTGGTGTCGACGGTGAGTGCGGCGCGGGGCGCATCCGAGACCGCCAGTACGGTGGCGGGTGCGACGGCGACTGCAGGGACCGACAGCGCGAGTGGCGCGAGGAGCGCCAGACCGGACGTGCCGACGACGAGGAGGCACCGGGACATGGGTGAGGGGGAGTGCTTCATGCTGAACCTTTCGGAGCGGACAGCATTCAGGATGTCACATATCGAAAAGTCGCTACTGAGTGCGATGCCTACCCGGCCACGTCTCCCAGCCGCTCGCACAGGATCGCGGCGTGCCGTCCCTCCAGACGGGTGAGCACGAGCGTGACGCGCCCCCGTCCGCGCAACCGCAACCGCTTCCGGAACTGCGCCGGGTCCACGTCGACCCCGCGCTTCTTGATCTCGACGGTCCCGATGTCGTCCGCCGCGAGTCGCGCGGCGAGCTGCTTCACGTCGAGCGGCATCGTGTCGAGCACCCGGAAGCCCTGCGCGAACGGTGTCGTGACGGCCCGGTCCGAGGTGACGTACGCGATGCCGTCGGACAGCATCCGGCCGTCGAACGACCGGGCGAGGTCGCCGATGAGCCGCGCACGGATGACCGCTCCGTCGGGCTCGTACAGGTACGCGCCGAGCGCGCCGACCTCGACGTCCGCGGCGTCGGCGTCGCCCGTGAGCTCGGCGATCCCGTGCGCCCCGATGACGGTCGCGGCACGGCGGACACCGGGACGGGCGAGGGGGCCGAACCAGAGGGCGAGCTCGACGACCTCGCGGTCCACGGAGGTCCACTGCGCCTCGGCGGGGTCCGGGATGAGGTCGCGGTCGACGCCCGGCCCGAGCTTCACACCCGTCGGGGTCGTCGTGGCGGCGGCGAACACGGTGTCGAGCGACGGGGACCAGTCGTCCGGGTCGGCGAGGCGCTTCGTGTTCGCGTGGCCGGAGGTCCGGCGCGCCGGGTCCATCCAGACCCCGTCGACGCGGGACAGGTCGAACGAAGCGGCGTCGCCGAGCTCCACCCGTGCGGAGTCCCAGAGCGACAGGTTGTGCGTCGCGACGGCCGCGGTGGCCTCGTCACGGTCGACGGCGGTGACCTCGAGGTCGAGCGCCGCCATCGCCATCGCGTCCCCGCCGATGCCGCACCCGAGGTCGGCGACCCGGGTGAGCCCAGCGGCGGCGAAGCGTCCGGCGTGCTGGGCGGCGACCTGCAGCCGGGTCGCCTGCTCGAGGCCGGCCTCGGTGAAGAGCATGCGGGAGGCGAAGTCCCCGAACTTCCCACGGGCCTTCTGCCGGAGCCTCGCCTGCGTCAGGACCGCCGCGACGAGGCCCGGATCGTGTCCTTCGGAGCGCAGTCGTGAGACGACCCGGACGATCTCACCACCGTCGGACACGGCCGGGGTACGGTCGAGCAGGGCCATCCCCTCGGGGGTCAGCAACTGGGCGAGATCGGCGGCTTCCACCCGACGATCCTCCCAGGTCGCCGAGAGCCCGGTCGGACGTTGGCACTCGGATTGACCGAGTGCCAACGACGCCCTAGAGTTGGGGCGGTTGGCACTCTCCTGTGCGTAGTGCCAACACGGTTTTCATCTGTACCGAGTCAGTACCGAGAAAGAAGAGGTCACCGTGGCCGTCAGCATCAAGCCGCTCGAGGATCGCATCGTCATCCGCCAGGTCGAGGCGGAGCAGACCACCGCTTCCGGTCTGGTCATCCCGGACACCGCGAAGGAGAAGCCCCAGGAGGGCGAGGTCGTCGCCGTGGGCCCGGGTCGTATCGACGACAACGGCAACCGCGTCCCGCTGGACGTCGCCGTGGGTGACAAGGTCATCTACTCGAAGTACGGCGGCACCGAGGTCAAGTACTCGGGCGAGGACCTCCTCGTCCTCTCGGCGCGCGATGTCCTCGCGGTCATCGTGCACTGAGTCCAGTACACATCGCGAATGCCCCGTTCGGCTCCGGCCGGGCGGGGCGTTCTCGCGTTCCGCGCCGGGTCGGCGGGTCCAGGAGGCGCGGCTCGACCCCGCACCGTCGGTGCCCGTTCCTAGGATGGTTCCGTGAGTGAACCGTCCCCGGCGCGCCCGGCCCGCAGCGAGGCATCCGTCGGCGTCGTGCAGGCGATCATCGCGTACGGGCTGTGGGGACTCATGCCGCTGCTCTTCGCGGCGATGGCCCCCGCCGGCGCGTTCGAGATCGTCGCCTGGCGGATCGTCTTCGGGCTGGTGTTCTGCGCGATCGCGATCGCCGTCACCCGCTCCTGGCTCCGGACCCGCACCCTGATGGCCCAGCGTCGGGTGATGCTCGTGATGGGCCTCGCGGCCGTGCTCATCCTGGTGAACTGGACCGTGTACGTCGCGGCGACGACCACGGGCCACACGGTCGAGGCGGCGCTCGGGTACTTCATCAACCCGCTCGTGACGATCGCGCTCGGTGTCGTGGTGCTCCGCGAACGCCTGCGTCCGCTGCAGTGGACCGCCGTCGGCATCAGCATCGTGGCCGTCGTCGTCATCGCGGTGGGCTACGGACAGATGCCGTGGATCTCCCTCGTGCTGGCGTTCTCGTTCGGCCTGTACGGGCTCGTGAAGAAGCGGGTCGGTGGCACGGTGGACGCCCTGAGCGGCCTGACGATCGAGACCGTGTGGCTGCTGCCGATCGCCGTGGTCGCCCTCGTGGTGCTCGGCGCGACCGGCCTCGGCGGCGGGGTGACGTTCACGAGCGAGGGCTGGGTGCACGTCCTCGTGACGGTGCTGACCGGGCCCGCGACGGCCGTGCCGCTGCTGCTGTTCGCGTCGTCCGCCCGTCGGGTGAGCCTGTCGACGCTCGGGCTGACGCAGTACCTCGCGCCGGTGATGCAGCTGCTCGTCGGGGTGGTCGTGCAGCACGAGCCGATGTCGGGTGCCCGGTGGTTCGGCTTCGGGATCGTCTGGCTCGCCCTGGTCATCCTGACGGCCGACTCGTTCCTGGCCGCTCGGGCATCGCGGCGCCGGGCGGTGGCGCCCACCGCGGCCGAGCCGGTCTGACGGGGCCGAGCCGCGCCTCCAGGGCCCGTGTCCTGTCCGCCTGCCGGCCTGCCTGCCTGCCGGCCCGCCCGCCGGGCCCCGAGTCTCGGCCCGGCGGACAGTTTCGCGCCGTGTCCGCCACGGAACTGTCCGCGCAGCCGAGTCTCGGCCCGCCGCCGGCGCCGCCGCCGCACGCGACAGCGCCCCGCGGCCGGGCCGCGAGGCGCTGTCGATCCGGTGCTGCCGACTACTTCTTGACCGAGCCCTGGATCGCGCTCTGGTAGACGGGCTTGTTGTCGCCGTCGAACTTGTAGATGCCGATGTAGGCGCTCGACGGGTCGTTGTTGTCGTCGAACGGACCGATGCCCGACGGACCCGTGTAGTGGATGTCCTCACCCTTGTCGAGCAGGGCGACGCAGTCCTTGAACGTCGAGCACTCCGTGCCGCCGTCGGCACCGGACACCGCGGCCATGTTGGCCTGGATGGTGCCGGAGTCCGTGCCCTTGCCCTTCACCGCGGCCAGGGCGGCGAGGACGGTGGCGTCGTACGACTCAGCCGCGTACGAGTAGTCGGCGAGGTCCTTGCCCGACGACTTCTTGTAGTAGGCGGAGAGCTGGGCCTTGAACTCGTCCTTCGGCGAGGCACCGGGGATGGTGCCCTGCGCGCCGGTGAGCGTGCCCTTGTCGAAGTCCTTCGAGTAGTCCGCTGTGTTGCCGTCGGACATGTAGATCTTCGACATGTCGGCGTCCTGCGACTTCAGCTCCGGGATGATCGACTTCGTCTCGTCGAAGGCCAGGACGACGATGGCGTCCGGCTTCGTGGCGAGCGCCGCGGTCACCTCGGACGAGAAGGTCGTCTGGCCGGGCGGGAACTCCTGGCCCTTGCCCTTGCCGCCGTAGACGACGGATCCGCCCGAGTCCTCGATCGCCTTCTGCACGGTGTTGCGGAGACCGGTGCCGTAGGTGTCGTTGAAGACGAGGAACGCGACCTTGGCGTTGCCGTCACCCGTGACGAGCTGGCCGAGCGCCGATCCCTGCACTGAGTCCGGCGGAGCGGTCCGGTAGTAGTACGACGAGTAGCCGGACAGGTCCGACGCGGTGTTCGCGGGGGAGATCTCCACGATGCAGTTGCTCGTGAGCTGGTCGATGACGTTGAGCGTGACGCTGGAGGACTCGGCGCCGATCGCGACCGGGACCTTCGCGTTCACGAGCTTCGTCGCCGCGGAGCTCGACACCGTCATGTCGTTGCTGTCACCGGAGTCGGTGGCGGGGTCGATGGTGACGTCCTTGTCGAGCACACCGCCGGCGGCGTTGATGTCCTGCACCGCGAGTCCCACACCGGACTCCGCGGGCGGGTTCAGGTAGGCGAGCGAACCGGTGAGCGGGAGGATCGTGCCGATCTTCAGCGCGTCGGTGCCCGGGGTGTCGGGGGCCTTGCAGCTCGCGGCGGGGTCCTTCTTCGCGCCTCCCGACGCGGAGGAGGACGGTGAGGTGCCGCCGCTGGTGGTGGAACAGGCGGCGAGGAGGAGCGCCGCCGCTCCTGCCACTGCCAGTGCCGTGGTGGCACGGGTGGTTCTGATCATCCGTGGAGCCCTTTCTCTGCGCGGAACCTCAGGTCCCGCTGGGGATGTGAGAGAACGTAGGGTCACGGTGTTTCAGCCGCGTGACGGGGCGGTACGCAAAGTGTTTCGTTACCCAGCCGTGACGCGAGGTCTGCGGAAACCCGCGGGTCTCGAGCCGAGCGCCCGGGCGCGGTCGACCGGACCCGCGCAGTCCGGACAGGGACGCCGGCCGCCCGGGTGGAGGCTGGCCGGGGTCAGGCGTCGAGCTCGGCCTGGGACCGGAGGACGCAGAACTCGTTCCCCTCAGGGTCGGCGAACACCACCCAGCCGCCGCTCGCCGTGCGTCGGTCGGCCAGCTCGAGCGCACCGATGCCCCGCAGCCGCACGACCTCTTCGTCGCGGGTCCGGTCGGTCGGCCGCAGGTCGAAGTGGATGCGGTTCTTCACGGCCTTCGCTTCCGGCACCTCGATGAAGAGCACGTGGTGCGAGCCGTCGGGAGCGACGATCATGCACTCCTCGTGCCCGGGCGCGTTCGGGTCGTCGGCGACGTCGACGTAGCCGAGGACCTGCTTCCACCACTCCGAGAGCGTGTAGGCGTCACGGCAGTCGATCGAGGTGTGGGACACGGCGCTGACCATGCCGCGACCCTACTGCCGACCGACGACGAACGCCCCCGCTCCGTCCGGGAGCAGGGGCGTTCGCGGGTGCGGGTCGGGTCAGCGGCTGTAGTTCGGCGCCTCGACGACCATCTGCACGTCGTGCGGGTGCGACTCCTTGAGCCCGGCCGGGGTGATCCGGACGAACTTGCCGCGGGCCTTGAGCTCCGGGACGGTCCGGCCGCCGACGTAGAACATCGACTGCCGCAGGCCGCCGACGAGCTGGTAGACGACGTTCGCCACCGAGCCGCGGTACGGGACCTGGCCCTCGATGCCCTCCGGCACGAGCTTGTCGTCCGAGGGGACGTCGGCCTGGAAGTAGCGGTCCTTCGAGTACGAGGTCTTCTTGCCGCGGGTCTGCAGGGCGCCGAGGGAGCCCATCCCGCGGTAGGCCTTGAACTGCTTGCCGTTGACGAACACCAGGTCACCGGGCGACTCGTCGGTGCCGGCGAGGAGCGAGCCGAGCATCACGGTGTCGGCACCGGCCACGAGGGCCTTCGCGATGTCGCCCGAGTACTGCAGCCCGCCGTCGGCGATGACCGGCACACCGGCCTCACGCGCGGCGAGGGAGGCCTCGTACACGGCGGTGACCTGCGGGACGCCGACACCAGCGACGACGCGCGTCGTGCAGATCGATCCCGGGCCGACGCCGACCTTGACGGCGTCGACGCCCGCGTCGATGAGCGCCTGGGCGCCCTCGCGCGTGGCGGCCTGCCCGCCGATGACGTCCACCGCGGCGAACGCCGGGTCGGCCTTGAGACGGCGGACCATGTCGAGCACGCCGGCGCTGTGGCCGTTGGCGGTGTCGACGACGAGGACGTCCACGCCGGCCTCGCGCAGCGCGGTCGCGCGCTCCCAGGCGTCGCCGAAGAAGCCGATCGCGGCACCGACCCGCAGGCGTCCGGCGTCGTCCTTCGTGGCGTCCGGGTACTTCTCGCTCTTGTCGAAGTCCTTGACGGTGATGAGACCGCGGAGCTTGCCGTCCTCGTCGACGAGGGGGAGCTTCTCGATCTTGTGCTCGGCGAAGATCGCGACGGCGTCGTCCGGGTCGATGCCGACCGGAGCCGTGATGAGCGGGGCCTTCGTCATGACGTCGCGCACGAGCGTGGTCTGCTGCTCGAACGGCGCCACGAACCGCATGTCGCGGTTGGTGATGATGCCGACGAGGGTGCCGTCACCCTCGACCACCGGCAGGCCGGAGACGCGGAACTGTCCGCAGAGCGCGTCGACCTCGGCCACGGTGGCGTCCGGGCTGGTGGTCACCGGGTTGGTGATCATGCCCGACTCGCTGCGCTTGACCTTGTCGACCGCGGCCGCCTGGTCGGCGATCGACATGTTGCGGTGCAGGATCCCGATGCCGCCCTGTCGGGCCATGGCGATCGCCATGCGGGCCTCGGTCACGGTGTCCATCGCCGCGGAGAGCAGCGGGACGTTGACCGTGATGCGCTTGGTGAGCCGGGACGCGGTCGACGCCTCGCTCGGGATGACGTCGGTGTACCCCGGCAGGAGCATGACGTCGTCGTACGTGAGTCCGATGAATCCGAACGGATCCGGCTGGTCCATGGGTCCCCTTCGTGGGCGAGGTGAAGTGGTCGAGACACCGGGAACGCTGCGGCGGGTTCCGGATAGACCATGGTAACGCGCAGGCGCTCTTCCGCATTCCGCCCCGTGGACACCCGTGAGCAGCCAGGAGGCGCGGTGCGGCCCCGTCCCGGGACCTCCGTCCGGCCTTCCTCCACAACGTCACAGTTGCGGCACGAATCACACAGGGAACGTGATGGAAACACGGGTGTCACACAATCCCCCTAGCGTCCTCGTCATCCGAACGAGAGGCTCTTCCGTGGGATCCATCACTCCGCCGGGACCTGCACTGCTGCGCAGGTTCCGCCTCCGCCCTGGACGAAAGCGACCGGTCATCATGGCCGTCCTCGTGCTCGCGTTCCTGGCGACCTTCCTGATCGACTGGGCGGTGACGCTGCCGGCGATCGGCGCCACCTCGGCCCCGACCGCGAGCGCATCGGCGTCCGCGAGCACCGCACCCGCCAGCACCCAGCCGTGCACGGTCAGCCCGACGAACGGCTGCATCCAGGGCACGATCACCGACTCGGACCGCGAACCGGTCCCGGGCGTCGACGTCGACGTCGCCGGGCCGGGTGGCTTCGCGCAGACCGCGACGACGTCCGACGCCGGGCGCTGGTCGGTGAGCGTGACCGAGGCGGGCAGCTACACCGTGAGCGTCGACCAGGACACGCTGCCCAAGGGCCAGTACCTGACGAACGCGGCGGACGCGAAGCGCACCGTGTCGGCGAGCCTCAACGCGAACGTCGGGCAGATCTTCCAGCTGTCCGACCAGCAGGGCGTCGTCACGAACGACGACGCCACGAGCGTCACGCCCCAGCGCGCCTGGCAGCAGTTCGCGTCCGGCATCCGGCTCGGGCTCCTCATCGCGCTGGCGTCGGTGGGCCTCTCGCTCATCTACGGCACGACCGGCCTGTCGAGCTTCTCGCACGGTGAGCAGGTAACCCTCGGCGGGTTGCTCGCCTACCTCTTCGCGAACCAGCTCGGGTGGAACATCTGGCTGACGGGGGTGGTGGTCACGCTGCTGTGCGCGGCGACCGGCTACCTGCAGGACGCCGGCATCTGGCGGCCGTTGCGGCGCAAGCGCATCAGCCTGACGCAGCTCATGATCGTGACGATCGGGTTGTCGATCGCCGCGCAGTACGCGTTCCAGTACTTCTTCGGCGCCTCGACCGTCCGCATCCAGCAGGGCAACCCCGAGACGGTCCGCTTCGCCGGGGTCACGCTCACGGTGCAGTCGTACGTGGCGATGGGCATCGCGCTCGTCGTCCTCGTCGCGACCGGTCTGTTCCTCGCGAAGACGCGCTTCGGCCGTGCGACCCGTGCGGTGTCGGACAACCCGGCACTGGCCAGCGCGTCCGGCATCGACGTCGACCGGGTGATCCGGTTCGTGTGGACGCTCGCCGCCGGCCTCGCGGGACTGTCGGGCGTGATGCTCGGCCTCGTGCTCAACGGCGTGAACTGGCAGACCGGCCTGCAGCTGCTGCTGCTCATGTTCGCCTCGGTCACGCTCGGTGGCCTCGGGACCGCCTACGGCGCACTCGTCGGCTCGATGATCATCGGCGTCGTCGTGGAGCTCACGAACCTCGTGCTGCCCGGTGACTTCAAGTACGCCACCGCCCTCGTGATCCTCATCCTCATCCTGCTGTTCCGGCCGCAGGGCATCTTCGGCCGCGCCGAGCGGATCGGCTAAGGAGCGCCGCCATGGACTACATCCTCAACCTGCTGTCCTCCCTCACGCAGGAAGCACTCGCCCCGACCACGGCGGCGTTCGCGCTCGCCGCGATCGGCCTCAACGTCCACTTCGGACTCACCGGCCTGGTCAACATGGGCCAGGCGGCGTTCCTGCTGCTCGGCGCGTACGGCTTCGCGATCTCCATCACCAACGGGTTGCCGTTCGTGATGGCCGTCCTGGTCGCGTTGCTCGTGTCGATCGTGTTCGCGATCATCCTCGGCATCCCGACCCTGCGGCTGCGCGGCGACTACCTGGCGATCGTGACGATCTCCGGCGCCGAGATCATCCGCATGGTGGGACGGTCGAGCCTGCTCACCACGACGACCGGCGGCTCGAACGGCATCACCGGGTCGAGCTACCGCGACCCGTTCAACGCCCTCAGCCCGCTCCCCGACGGCACCACCACGCTCCTGTGGTTCACGTACTCGAACAACGGCGTCAACGGCTGGTGGATCCGGATCGCGGCGTGGGGGCTCGTCGCCCTGTTCACGCTCGTGCTGTTCCTGCTCATGCGCAGCCCCTGGGGCCGTGTCGTGAAGGCCATCCGCGAGGACGAGGACGCCGTCCGCTCCCTCGGCAAGAACGTCTACTCGTACAAGATGCAGGCGCTCGTGTTCGGCGGTGCGCTCGGGGCCCTGGCCGGGATCATCTACGTCCTGCCGAGTTCGGTGCAACCGGACGCGATGGGCCGCTCGATGACGTTCTTCATCTGGACGGCGCTCATCCTCGGCGGTGCGGCGACGGTGTTCGGACCGGTGCTCGGCGCCGTGCTCTTCTTCGTCGTCCGACTCGCGATCCGCACCCTCGCCGGTGACTTCATCCCGAACTCGATCATGAACGCGCAGCAGGCCGAGCAGTTCTCCTACGTGCTCGTCGGCGTCGCGCTCATGCTCCTCATCGTGTTCCGTCCACAGGGCCTCCTGGGCAACAAGAAGGAGTTGACGTTCAGTGTCTGAGTCGTACGCCCACCCCAAGAACGACCCGATCCTGGTCGTCGACGACGTCACCCGTCGCTTCGGCGGCATGACCGCGGTCGACGTCGACCACCTCGAGGTCCAGCGCGGCTCGATCACCGCCCTCATCGGCCCGAACGGCGCCGGCAAGACGACGTTCTTCAACCTGCTCACCGGGTTCGACAAGCCGAGCCCCGGCGCGACGACCCGGTTCGACGGCAACACCCTGCAGAAGACCAGCGCCACCCACATCGCGAACAAGGGCATGGTCCGCACGTTCCAGCTCACGAAGGCGCTCAGCCGCCTCACCGTGATGCAGAACATGCTCCTCGGCGCCCGCGACCAGCCCGGCGAGAACTTCTTCGTCGGCCTCGTCCCCGCGCTCTGGCGGAAGCGGGAGCGCGAGATCACGGCGAAGGCCGAGGACCTCCTCGCCCGCTTCAAGCTCGACACGAAGGCCGACGACTACGCGGGCTCGCTGTCCGGCGGGCAGCGCAAGCTCCTCGAGATGGCCCGGGCGCTCATGTCCGACCCGACGATGATCATGCTCGACGAGCCGATGGCCGGCGTGAACCCGGCGCTGACCCAGTCGCTGCTCGGGCACATCCAGTCCCTGCGCGACGACGGCATGACCGTGCTCTTCGTCGAGCACGACATGCACATGGTCCGGCACATCTCGGACTGGGTCGTCGTGATGGCCGAGGGCAAGGTCGTCGCCGAGGGGCCGGCCGACACGGTGATGGACGACCGTGCGGTCATCGATGCGTACCTCGGTGCGCACCACGACACCGACCTCGGTGACGACTCGCTCCTCAACGAGGAGACCTACGAGGAACTCGCCGAGGAAGTAGCGGAAGAAGACGAGCAGGAGGCGACCCGATGACCGACGCAAGCGAGCCCACGAACGCGAGCAGCGCCTCCAGTCCGTCGCCGGCGACCGCCGCCCCGGCGGCCACGCTGGAACGCGAGCCCGTGCTCAGCGCGAAGAACCTCGTCGCCGGCTACCTGCCGGGGGTGAACATCCTGAACGGCTGCGACCTCGACTGCTACCCGGGCGAGCTCATCGGCATCATCGGGCCGAACGGCGCCGGCAAGTCGACGCTCCTCAAGGCCCTGTTCGGCCTCGTGTCCATCCGCGAGGGCTCCGTCACCCTGCAGGGCGACGACATCACCAACCTCAAGGCGAACAAGCTCGTGCAGGCCGGTGTGGGCTTCGTCCCGCAGACGAACAACGTCTTCCCCTCGCTCTCGATCGAGGAGAACCTGCAGATGGGCCTGTACCTGCGACCCCGGAAGTTCGCCGAGCGGCTCGAGGTCATCTACGACCTGTTCCCCGTCCTCGGACAGCGGAAGGGCCAGCGTGCCGGATCGCTGTCCGGCGGTGAGCGGCAGTCGGTCGCGATGGCCCGGGCGCTCATGATGGACCCGAAGGTGCTGCTGCTCGACGAACCCTCCGCGGGGCTGTCGCCCGTGCGCCAGGACGAGACGTTCATCCGCACACGCCGGATCAACAAGGCCGGTGTGTCGATCGTCATGGTGGAGCAGAACGCGCGACGCTGTCTGCAGATCTGCGATCGTGGGTACGTGCTCGACCAGGGGAAGAACGCGTACTCGGGCACCGGGAAGGAGCTCGCCGACGACCCGAAGGTCATCGAGCTGTACCTGGGGACGCTCGCCAAGGACGTCGACTCCGCGCGCTGAGCGAGCGGTGTCGACCGTGGGTGCCGCTGTGGGGGCGGTACCCGCACCGAGTGGGGTCGTGCGTGGACGCTCAGCGCCGCACGGCCCCGCTCCTCATGCGGACCGGTGCGCGGCCCACGTCGCGGGGACGGCGCGTCGTCGGGACGGCGCGTCGTCCAGGAGGCGCGACCCGCCCCCGCCGGGTCGCTATCGTCGGTCGCGTGCGGACTCCCGGCCCCCTCGTGCTCGACGCCCTCGTGTGGCTGGTGTTCGCCGTGCTCTTCGTCGGGGCGGCGCTGCTCGTGAAGGTCGCCGCGGCGCTGGTCGGCGTGCTGGTGGTGCTGGCGCTGCTGCTCGGGCTCGTCCTGCGGACGCTCCGCAGGCGCCGCGCACGCCGGACGCGCTGACGTCCGCCGCGCGCCCTGCCCGTCGCGCCCGTGTCACCCGGGGGACACGACCGCTAGGCTTGCCGGGTGAGTGAAGTCGAGATCGGTGCTGGCAAGCGCGGACGTCGGGCGTACGCGTTCGACGACATCGCGGTGGTCCCCTCGCGGCGCACGCGTGACCCGCGTGACGTGAGCGTGCAGTGGTCGATCGACGCGTTCACGTTCGAGTCGCCGATCCTCTCGGCCCCGATGGACTCCGTCGCCTCGCCCGCGACGGTCATCCAGATGGGCCGGCTCGGCATGCTCGGCGTCCTCGACCTCGAAGGCCTCTGGACCCGCTACGAGGACCCGACGCCCTACTTCGACGAGATCAAGGCGCTCACCGACGGCAACGTCACGAAGCGCATGCAGGAGATCTACTCCGAGCCGGTCAAGGCCGAGCTGATCACCGCGCGCCTGGCCGAGATCCGCGCCGCCGGTGTCCCGGTCGCCGGGTCGCTCAGCCCCCAGCGCACGCAGGAGTTCTCGCAGACCGTCGTCGACGCCGGTGTCGACCTGTTCGTCATCCGCGGCACGACGGTCTCGGCCGAGCACGTCTCGCAGAACACCGAGCCGCTCAACCTCAAGAAGTTCATCTACGAGCTCGACGTCCCGGTGATCGTGGGCGGCGCCTCGACCTACACGGCGGCCCTGCACCTCATGCGTACCGGTGCCGCTGGTGTGCTCGTCGGCTTCGGCGGCGGCGCGGCATCGACCACGCGGGCCGCCCTCGGCATCCACGCCCCGATGGCCACGGCCGTCGCGGACATCGCCGGCGCTCGCCGTGACTACATGGACGAGTCCGGCGGCCGCTACGTGCACGTCATCGCCGACGGCGGGCTCGACACCGCCGGCGACGTCGTCAAGGCCATCGCGATGGGCGCCGACGCCGTGATGCTCGGCACCGCACTGGCCCGCGCGACCGAGGCCCCCGGCGGTGGGTTCCACTGGGGTGCCGAGGCGCACCACCCGGAGCTGCCGCGCGGCCGCCGGGTCGAGGTCGGCACGATCGCCCCGCTCGAGAACGTCCTGAACGGCCCCACCCCGACGTGGGACGGCCGCGCGAACATCGTCGGCGCCCTGCGTCGATCGATGGCCACGACCGGATACTCCGACGTCAAGGAGTTCCAGCGAGTAGAAGTGGTCGTGGCGCCGTACCACCGGAACTGACGGTGGCACCCGCACTCCGGCGCGGGTGACGCCCGGCGTCACCGTGACACGGAGGCGACGATGGCGAAGACCAGCACGAGCACGTCCAGCGCGACCCGGCCCGCCCGGCCCGAGACCGCCGCCCCGGGGGTGGGGTTCGACCCGTCGGCGAAGCTCGGTCCCGACGAACGCGCGGCCGCCATCGAGACCCTGAAGACCAAGGAGCTCGACGTCCTGGTGGTCGGCGGTGGCATCGTCGGTGGCGGCAGCGCACTCGACGCCGTCACCCGTGGCCTGAGCGTCGGCATCGTCGAGGCCCGCGACTGGGGCTCGGGGACCTCGAGCCGGTCGTCGAAGCTCGTCCACGGCGGCATCCGCTACCTCGAGCAGCTGAACTTCGCGCTCGTCCGCGAGGCACTGATCGAACGCGGCCTCCTGCTGCAGCGCATCGCCCCGCACCTCGTGAAGCCCGTCCGCTTCCTCTACCCGCTCAACCACCGCGTGTGGGAGCGCTTCTACATCGGCATCGGCATGGCGATGTACGACGTCTTCAGCTGGTCCGGTGGTCGGCCGCCGGGGGTCCCGCACCACCGGCACCTCAGCCGGAGCCAGGTCCTCAAGAACATGCCCGGCCTCAAGAAGGACGCCTTCGTCGGCGGCATGACGTACTACGACGCCCAGGTCGACGACGCCCGGTACGTCGCGTCGCTCGTGCGCACGGCGGCGTCGTACGGCGCCTCCGCCGCGAGCCGCGTCCGCATCGAGGGCTTCATCAAGGTCGGGGAGCGGGTCGTGGGCGCGCACGCGCACGACATCCAGACGGGCGAGAAGTTCGACATCCGCGCGAAGCAGGTCGTCAACGCGACGGGCGTCTGGACGGACGACACCCAGGCGATGGTCGGTACCCGTGGGCAGTTCAAGGTGCGGGCGTCGAAGGGCGTGCACCTGGTCATCCCACGCGACCGCTTCCAGTCGAACACGGGCATGATCCTCCGCACCGAGAAGAGCGTGCTCTTCGTGATCCCGTGGGGCCGGCACTGGCTGGTCGGCACGACGGACACCGACTGGTACCTCGACAAGGCGCACCCGGCGGCGACCGCGGCGGACATCGACTACATCCTCGAGCACGTCAACAAGGTCCTCGCGGTCCCGCTCACGCGTGAGGACGTCGAGGGCGTGTACGCCGGACTCCGGCCGCTGCTCGCGGGGGAGTCCGACCAGACGTCGAAGCTCAGCCGCGAGCACGTCGTCGCGCACACGGTCCCCGGGCTCGTGGTCGTCGCCGGCGGCAAGTGGACCACGTACCGCGTGATGGGCAAGGACGCCATCGACGAGGCCGTCGCGGCGATGGACGGGAAGATCCCGGGCTCGACCACCGAGGACATCCCACTGCTCGGTGCCGAGGGCTACCCCGCCGCCTGGAACCGACGCGGCCGCACCGCGCGGAGCTTCGGCGTGCACAAGGTCCGCATCGAGCACCTGCTCAACCGCTACGGCACGCTCGCGACCGAGGTGCTGCGGCTCGTGAAGCAGGACCCGTCCCTCGCCGAGCCGCTCCCCGGTGCCGACGACTACATCGGCGCCGAGGTCGTCTACGCGGCCTCGCACGAGGGCGCCCTGCACCTCGAGGACGTCCTCGCCCGCCGCACCCGCATCTCGATCGAGGCGTGGGACCGCGGTGAGTCGGCGGCGCCCGTCGCCGCGAAGCTCATGGCGGACGTGCTCGGCTGGGACCAGGAGACCACCGAGAACGAGGTCTCGAACTACCTCAAGCGCGTCGCCGCGGAACGCGAGTCGCAGCTGCAGCCCGACGACGCCTCGGCGGACCGCGTGCGGCTCGAGGCGCCGGACATCGCCTTCGGCTTCGACGAGGACGACGTGGTGGTCGGCGGTGGCCGGTCGAGCGGTGCCGAGGGTGCCAAGGCGTCCGACGAGCAGGTGGTCGGCGAGAAGACGAGCGAGCCCGAGTAGGACGCGCCCCGTGCCTCCTGGCTCTCGACTGCCTGGAGGCGCGGGTCGGCTCCGTCAGGCAGCGCGCGACCGGTGCGTGGTCCGGCGTGCACTGATCGCCTGGCCGATCACGAGGACGAAGGGGACCGCGGCCAGCGCGATCGCGCTGGTGACGAGGAGGACACCGGCCCAGGCGGTGTGCGCTCCACCGCCGACGCCGTACGCGTCGGCGACGTCCATGCCGAGCCAGAAGCCGCTCCACCAGGTCATCGGACCGCCGAGCGCGACCACCCCGAGCAGGACCGCGGCGGTCACGTACGGCCGTGCACGGGTGACGACGAGGGAGCTGCCGAGGCCGATCGCCAGGGCGACGCCGACGACGGCGATCCCGACGACGGCGGCGATGTCGGTGCCGACCGCGAAGCCCTGGCGCTCGAGTTCCGCGTGGACCTCGCCGAGCGAGGCGCCCGGCACCGCGGCGAGCGGATCGAGCACGAGTGCCTGGACGGCGAGCAGTGCGGCGTAGAGTGCCACCACCGCGATCCCGGTGCCGGCCACCAGCCGGTTGGTCCTGTCCTGCTCGTCCACAGCGTTCCCCCTGTCTTCCCCGTCCACCGGACTGTAGCGGAACGGAATGGACGGACCATCGCGGTGGTTATCATCGGGGTACTCGAAAGGGAGCCATCATGGTCGACGTCCATCGCGTCAAACTCCCCGGAGTCGGCGTGCTGCACAGCTTCTACACCGACGACGGTGGCAAGTGCGGTGTCATCACGCACCGGTCGGGTCACTCCGACCTCATCTCCTTCGCCGACGTCTCGGACGGCGCCGACAAGTCGGAGAAGGTGTCGCTGCGCCTCAGTGAGGACGAGGCGCACACGCTCGCCGAACTCCTCGGCGGCACGCGCATCACCGAGGGTCTCGACAAGCTCGACGAGATCCCGGGCCTCAGCATCGACTGGTTCTCGGTCGACTACGACGACGCCATCGCCGGCAAGCCCCTCGGCGACCTGCACGACTCGGGCTTCATCGGCCTGACCGTCGTGGCGGTCGTCCGTGGTGACAGCGCCAACCCGGCCCCGTCGTCCGACTTCGTCGTGTTCCCGGGCGACACCATCGTCGTCGCCGGTGCACCCGAGAAGGTCGCGAAGGCGTTCTCGTTCTACCGCAGCGGAGAGCTTGCGGCCGCTGCGGCCGAGGCCCCGCCGAGGAGCTAGCCCGTGCACCTGGGTGGTGAGCTCCTCACCATCGGCATCCTCTTCATCATCGCCTACGTCCTCGGACGACTCGGCAAGACGATCGGGCTGCCCGCGATCCCGATCTACATGGTCGTGGGGCTCATCGCGAGTCCCCACACCCCGTGGATCGGGCTGAACGTCGAGTCGCACACGATCGAGCTGATCGCGACGTTCGGGCTCATCCTGCTGCTGTTCAACCTCGGGTTGGAGTTCGACCAGGAAGAGTTCTACGGCAACGCCGGCAAGCTCCTGGTGTCCGGTGGCACGTACGTCGCCATCAACATGGGCGTCGGGTTCGCCTTCGGGTTCTCGCTCGGGTGGGGCACCCGCGAAGCCCTCATCATCGCCGGCATGACGGCGACCTCGTCGAGCGCGATCGTGACGAAGCTCCTCATCGAGCTCCGTCGCCTGGCGAACGACGAGACCCCGATGATCCTCGGCGTCACCGTGATCGAGGACGTCTTCATCGCGATCTACCTCGCGATCGTCTCGGTGGTCCTCTCCGGCGACACGAACGTGTGGGGTGTCGTCGGCAAGCTCGCGCTCGCGTTCGGGTTCCTCGTCGTGATGTTCACGCTGGCCCGGTTCGCCGGCAAGTGGGTGTCCCGGATCTTCGCGACCCGTGACGACGAGCTGTTCACCGTGCTGTTCTTCGGCCTCGCGGTCATGTTCGGCGGCATCGGCGACCTGCTCGGTGTCACGGACGCGATCGGGGCGTTCGTGATCGGCCTGCTCTGCGGCGCCACGCGCTACCGCGACCGCATCGAGCAGCTCGCCCTGCCGATGCGCGACGTGTTCGCGGCGTTCTTCTTCGTGAACTTCGGGCTCGGGCTCGACCTGTCGACCTTCGGCGAGGTGCTCTGGCCGGTGCTCGGTGCGATCGGCATGACCGTCGCGCTGAACGCCATCGCGGGACAGCTCGTCGCGCGCATGAACGGCTTCAACATCCAGCAGGGGATCAACACCGCCGTCATCCTGGTGAACCGCGGCGAGTTCGCGCTGATCCTCGCGACGCTCTCGGCCGCTGCCGGGCTCGAAGCCCGCATCACCGCCTTCGCGGGTCTGTACGTCCTCGTCATGGCGATCCTCGGGCCGTTGCTCGCGGTCAACTCGGACCGCATCGGTCGCCTCGTGATCCGCCCGGCCCGTCTGGCACGCCTGCGGACGCGTCTCGGCGGCCGTCGAGCGGTCGCAGCGGCTGCCGCGGCCGAGGCGGCAGAGGCCGAGTCGGACGCCGCCGCTGCCGCTCGTCGGGCGGAGCGGGACCGCCAGTTCGCCGAGGAGTTCGCCCTGGTGGAGGCCGCTGGCAGCCAAGAGCGGGAGAATGAGTCTCCGGAGACGGTGTCCGAGCCCCGGACGTCGTCGGTCGAGACCCCCGCCGAGCGCCCCGAGCGCCCGGTCCGCCAGCGCGATCCGGAGTACTGATACAGATGTGGGCCGTAGCCCGACGACCGAGGTGGATCGCGCTGCTGTTGCTGGCGCTCGTGCTCGCGGCGGTGTTCGCCGGGCTGGGCAAGTGGCAGCTCGAGCGGAGCATCGCCAACGGCACCCCCCTCCCCGCGACGACCGAGAACCGGAAGAGCCTCGACGCCGTGACCGGGCCGATGCAGCCCGCGACCGAGAAGATGGCCGGGCAGAAGGTGACGGTCACGGGGACGTTCGTCGCCGGTGACACCACCGTCCTGACCGGCCGGACCGGTGGCGGGACGTACCAGACCGTCGGACACCTGGTGGACGACACGAGCGGGGCGAGCCTCCCGGTGGTGATCGGGTGGTCCGACCAGCGGTCCGCCGCCGTCGCCGGTGGTGACCGTCTGGCGGACGGCACGCGGCTCACGGTCGAGGGGCGCTACTACCCGGCCGAGTCGCCCGACCAGGACACCTACGACAAGGGCGAGTACTCGGCGGTCGCGCCGGCCCGGTTCGTGAACACGTGGAAGGCGTTCGACGACCGGATGTACCTCGGGTACGTCGTCGCCGACGGCACCACGGCGAAGGCGGCCGACCTCGGCACGATCGCCGACCGGGCGCCCTCGCGCGAGGTCCAGTTCGACTGGCTCAACCTGTTCTACGCGATCGAGTGGGTCGTGTTCGCCGGGTTCGCCGTCTTCCTCTGGTACCGGTTCGTGAAGGACGCCTGGGAGCGTGAGGAAGAAGAGCGGCGTGAGGCCGCACTCAGCGTCGACGGTGCCCTCGTCGACCGACGGTAGGATGGCCGATATGGCTCTGACCGTCCGTACCCGCGACATCCCGAAGATCCCGGGCGCGGTGAAGTGGTACCGCGTCTCGGCGTACATCACCGGCGTGCTGCTGCTCGCCCTGGTGGTCGAGATGGTCATCAAGTACACGCCGCTGCACCTCGAGATGCAGCTCGGCGGCGGTGCGTTCTTCGTGCCGGAGGGCACGGCGGGCAAGGAGCCCGGCACCTTCAACCTGTCGATCGGCATCCTCATCGCCCACGGCTGGCTGTACGTGCTCTACCTCTTCACCGACTTCCGTCTGTGGAGCATCATGCGCTGGAAGCCGATCCGCTTCCTGCTCATCGCCCTCGGGGGCATCATCCCGTTCATGTCGTTCGTGGTCGAGCACCGCATGCAGAAGATCGCCATGGACACCTACCACGAGCTGACCGCTGCCCAGCAGCGTGAGAAGGAGGCCGCTCGGTGAGCGAGACCGAACAGCGTCCCGTCCTCGTCGTCGACTTCGGTGCCCAGTACGCGCAGCTCATCGCGCGTCGGGTCCGTGAAGCGAACGTCTACAGCGAGATCGTCCCGCACTCGATCACGGCGGACGAGGTCCGTGCGAAGGACCCCGCGGCCATCGTGCTGTCCGGCGGCCCGTCGTCCGTGTACGAGACCGGTGCGCCCGCGCTCGACGGCGACATCCTCGACCTCGGCGTCCCCGTGCTCGGCATCTGCTACGGCTTCCAGGCCATGGCGACCGCGCTCGGTGGCGAGGTGGCGAACACCGGGCTGCGCGAGTACGGCGCGACCGACGTCACGCTCTCGCCCGGCACGAGCACACTCCTCGGCGACCAGCCGGAGTCGCAGGTGACCTGGATGTCCCACGGCGACTCCGTGGCGAAGGCACCCGAGGGCTTTGAGGTCCTCGCGTCCAGCGCCTCGACCCCCGTCGCCGCGTTCGCCTCCGACGAGCGCAAGCTCTACGGCGTGCAGTGGCACCCCGAGGTCAAGCACTCGGTGTACGGCCAGGCCGTGCTCGAGAACTTCCTGCACCGTGCCGCCGGGCTCCCCGGTGACTGGAACTCCGCGAACGTGATCGAGGAGCAGGTCGAACGCATCCGCGCACAGGTCGGTGCCGCCCGGGTCATCGCCGGACTCTCCGGTGGCGTCGACTCCGCCGTCGCCGCGGCGCTCGTGCATAAGGCCGTCGGCGACCAGCTCACCTGCGTCTTCGTCGACCACGGGCTCCTCCGCGCCGACGAGCGCAAGCAGGTGGAAGAGGACTACGTCGCCTCCACCGGTGTGCGGCTCATCACGATCGACGCCGAGCAGCAGTTCCTCGACGCCCTCGCCGGCGTGAGCGACCCGGAGCAGAAGCGCAAGATCATCGGGCGCGAGTTCATCCGCACGTTCGAGGCCGCGGCCGAGGCGCTGGTGCTCGAGGCCCAGGCTTCCGACTCTGATGCCGAGGTCAAGTTCCTCGTGCAGGGCACGCTCTACCCGGACGTCGTCGAGTCCGGCGGTGGCTCGGGAACGGCGAACATCAAGTCGCACCACAACGTCGGCGGTCTCCCCGACGACATGACGTTCGAGCTCGTCGAGCCGCTCCGCACCCTGTTCAAGGACGAGGTCCGCGCCGTCGGTCGCGAGCTCGGACTGCCCGAGGTCATCGTCGGTCGCCAGCCGTTCCCCGGCCCGGGGCTCGGCATCCGCATCGTCGGCGAGGTCACGAAGGACCGTCTCGAGCTGCTCCGCGCGGCCGACAAGATCGCCCGCGAAGAGCTCACCGCGGCCGGCCTCGACGAGGAGATCTGGCAGTGCCCGGTCGTCCTGCTCGCCGATGTCCGTTCCGTGGGCGTCCAGGGCGACGGTCGCACGTACGGCCACCCCATCGTGCTCCGTCCGGTCTCGTCGGAAGACGCCATGACCGCCGACTGGACGCGCCTGCCGTACGACACCCTCGCGAAGATCTCGAACCGCATCACGAACGAGGTGCCCGACGTGAACCGGGTCGTGCTCGACGTCACGTCGAAGCCGCCGGGGACGATCGAGTGGGAGTAGTCCTCCCGCGCTGACGGCCCGGCACGCGTCCTGCGTGCCGGGCCGTCCCGCGTCCGGAGGCCGGTCGGCGAGGTCGTGCGTGCGGCGAGGTCGTGCGTGCGGCGAAGTCGCACGATCTGCCGCTCGCGGCGAGGTCGTGCGGCACGTTGTGCGACCTCGGCGATGCACGGGCGGCACGTTGTGCGACCTCGGCGATGCACGTGCGGCATGTCATGCGATCTCGGCGTGGGAGGGTCGTCGGCCGCCCCTGACCCGGGAACGACGAAGGGCCCCGGCGTGTTCGCCGGGGCCCTTCGGGTCGTGCCGAGTACTAGTTGCGCTGGCTGCTCGCCACGATGGCGAGGATGCGCAGGATCTCGAGGTACAGCCACACGATCGTGACGATGAGCCCGAACGCCGCCGTCCACGCGTAGATCCGGGGAGCGCCACGACGGACGCCGGTCTGGATCTGGTCGAAGTCGAGGATCAGCGAGTACGCCGCCATGACCACGACGAGGATGCCGATGATCACGCCGAGCGGGATGCCGAAGATCTCGAACCCGAGGGCACCGAACGCGGTCTGCGTCACGCCGGTCCACATGAGGACCAGGTTGATGAGCGAGAACACCAGGTACCCGACCATCGCGACGAGGAAGAAGCGCGTGGCCTTCGGCGTCGCGCGGACCTTGCCGGAGGCGAACAGCGCGAGCGTCACGGCGAAGACACCGAGCGTGCCGAACACGGCCTGCACGACGATGCCGCCGAACGCGTTCTGGTAGTAGTGCGAGATGCCACCGACGAACAGTCCCTGGGCGAAGGAGTACGCCAGGACGAGCCCGGGCGACGGCTTCTTCTTGAACATGTTGACGAGCGCCAGCACGAACCCGGCGACGGCGCCGATGATCCAGACGATCATCGGTGCGTTCCAGCCGGCCACGGCACCCACGACGAGCACGCCGAACGCGAGCAGCGTCTTGACGATGGTGTCCTCGTACGACATGCGGTCCGTGTCGACCGTGCTGGCCGCCGGGCGATCGTACATGTACTGCAGCTGCTCGGGGGTCATCCCGCCCTGTGCCTGCTGCGGGGTCTGTCCCCAGCCGGCCTGCTGCTGACCAGCGCCGCGCCCACCCCAGGTGTTGGGCCCCTGGTTGTTGAAGGCGGGGGACTGGTCGAAACCGGGCTTGAAGGCCATGGTGTCCTCTTCCTTGGAGATTCGAGTCCTCTCAGCCTAGGTGGGCTCGGTCGCGGAAGGCTGAGGATTCGCGGCGAGCGGAAGCGGCCCCGTGGGGACCCGACGAGCGCAGCCTACGGTCGTGCGCTGCGTGCGCGCCCCGAACCGGCCCCGAGCCCGCCGACCGCTCACGGTGCGGGTCGAGGCGGACCTGCGCCGTGCCTCCTGGATCAGCAGTGCGCGCGCAGCGAGACCTCGGTACCGGTCGTCTCCGACCACAGCCGCGCGCCCTGCGTGTACGCGACCCGCACCGGACCGACCGTGCCGCCGTCGCGCGCATCACGGCGGACGTGCACGACGAGGTCGGCGGCATCGCCCGCGGCGACCGACGCGCCGAGCGCCGGTGCCGGCTCGCCCCAGTGTGCGGGGACCGGCCACTCGTCCGTCCCGTACCGGACCGGGTCCGACGCACCGTGCGGGTACCGGACCACGAACGCGTCGACGATGCGCACGCCGTCCCCCGGTGCGGACACCGCGCTGACGACGATCGGGTCGCCCGTCGGGTGGTCGAGCATCGCGATGCCGACGGTGGCGTCCGTGCGACCCTCCATGCAGACCTCGCCCCCGTCCTCGGCGAGGTGCAGGGGCGCCGATCCGGAGGCCGGCACGACCCACGCGGCGACGCCGACCAGCACCGTCGCCGCGGCGACGCTGCTCCGCTTCCACCCCCGCGCGAGCCCCATGCCGTGAACCTACCGGCCCCGGGACGCCGCGCGCCGGATGTGGCCGTAGTGTCGGGGCCATGACCCTGGTGATCGCCCACCGCGGCGCGTCCGGCTACCGTCCCGAGCACTCGCGGAGCGCCTACGAGCTCGCGATCGAACTCGGTGCCGACGCGATCGAGCCGGACCTCGTGCCCACGAAGGACGGCGTGCTGGTGCTGCGGCACGAGAACGAGGTCTCCGGCACGACCGACGTCGCAGACCACCCCGAGTTCCGGCACCTGCGCACGACGAAGACGGTCGACGGGCAGAAGACGACGGGCTGGTTCACCGAGGACTTCACGTGGGCCGAGCTGCGGACGCTGCGGACCCGCGAG
Organism: Curtobacterium sp. MCBA15_016; assembly: GCF_001865105.1. Taxonomy (NCBI): domain Bacteria; kingdom Bacillati; phylum Actinomycetota; class Actinomycetes; order Micrococcales; family Microbacteriaceae; genus Curtobacterium; species Curtobacterium sp. MCBA15_016. The sequence continues at coordinate 60,531 of NZ_MJGR01000008.1, read as the reverse complement.
CGCCTCCCCGCCCTGCGACCGGGGTCGGCGGAGCACGACGGCGAGGAGCCGGTCCTCCGCCTCGAGGACCTGCTCGCGATCCTCGACGCGGCTCCACGGCCGGTCGGACTCGTCGCGGAGGTCAAGCACGCCGACTTCTTCGACCGAGCGGGCTTCCCGATGGGGCAGCTCCTCGACGGGGTCCTCGCCGAGACCGGGTGGCGCGGGGACGAGCGCCTCACCGTCGAGAGCTTCGAGAAGGGCGTGCTGCGGGACCTCCGGGAGCGCGGGACCGGCGGGCGGCTCGTCTACCTCCAGGAGGCGCGGGGCAGCGCGGCGGACGAGGTCGCGTCCCACGGGTCGTTGGCTCCCACCTACGCGGCCGAGCGGTCCGACGACGCGCTCACGGCCTTCGCGACGGAGTTCCACGGCATCAGCGTCGACCTGGGGACGCTGATGGCCGGGGTGGACAGCGTCGCGCTCGAGGATCCGGCACCCGTGCGGAGCGCCGTCGTCGACCGCGCGCACGAAGCCGGGCTCGCCGTGTACACGTGGACGCTGCGGCCGGAGAACCGCTTCCTGCCGGCGCCGTTGCGTCGCGGCGGCGAGGTCGCGGCGTTCGGCGACTGGGAGCGGTGGTTCACCTCGGTCGTCCGCACCGGCGTCGACGGGGTCTTCGCCGACCACACCGACCTGGCCGTGCTCGCCCGCTCGGCTGTCGGAGGCCCGGCCTAGACTGTCCCGGACATGACGATCGTGCTCGACCCCTTCGACTCGACGCCCGGCCGTGCTGACGGTTCCGGCGCCGGTGACCGCGCCTACGACGACCCCTTCACCGCGGGTCTGAACCCCCAGCAGAAGGAAGCCGTCGAGTACCGCGGCGAGTCCCTGCTCATCGTGGCGGGTGCGGGCTCCGGCAAGACGAGCGTGCTGACCCGCCGCATCGCGCTGCTGCTCGCCAACCGAGAAGCCTGGCCGTCGCAGATCCTGGCGATCACCTTCACGAACAAGGCCGCGGCCGAGATGCGCGAGCGCGTGCGGGCGCTCGTCGGGCAGGCGTCCGAGGGGATGTGGATCTCCACCTTCCACTCGGCGTGCGTGCGGATCCTCCGGCGCGAAGCCGAGCGCTTCGGGTTCGCGCAGTCGTTCACGATCTACGACTCCGCCGACTCGAAGGCGCTGCTCAAGCGGATCATCAAGGAGCTCGAGGCGGACTCGCTCGGGCTGACCGTCGGCGCTGCGGCCTCGAAGATCTCGAAGCTCAAGAACGAGCTGCAGGACATCGACTCCTACGCCCGGAACATCAACGCGAACGACCCGCAAGAGGTCATGTTCACCGAGGTCTTCCGGCGGTACACGAACGAGCTGCGCCGGGCGAACGCGTTCGACTTCGACGACCTCATCGGCCAGACGGTGTTCCTCTTCCGTGCCTTCCCCGAGGTCGCCGCGCTCTACCAGCGCCGGTTCCGGTTCATCCTCGTCGACGAGTACCAGGACACCAACCACGCGCAGTACGCCCTCATCCGCGAGCTCACACGGCCGGTCCCGGTCGAGCAGGTGGACAAGCTCGAGGACGCCGGGCAGCACGTGGCCCGCATGCGCGAGGCCGACGGGTCGATCGCCCCGGCGTCGCTGACCGTCGTCGGCGACTCCGACCAGTCCATCTACGCCTTCCGCGGGGCGGACATCCGCAACATCGTCGAGTTCGAGCGGGACTTCCCGAACTCGAAGGTCGTCCTGCTCGAGCAGAACTACCGGTCGACGCAGAACATCCTCGACGCCGCGAACGCCGTCATCGCGAACAACTTCGACCGGCAGGCGAAGAACCTGTTCACGGACGTCGGTGCGGGCGACAAGATCGTCGGGTTCACGGGCTACACCGGGCACGACGAGGCCCAGTTCGTCGCCGACGAGATCCAGCGCCTGCACGAGGACGGCATGTCCTACCGCGACATGGCCGTCTTCTACCGGACGAACTCGCAGACCCGTGCGCTCGAGGAGATCTTCATCCGTGCGGCGATCCCGTACCGGGTCCTCGGCGGCACGAAGTTCTACGAGCGCGCCGAGATCAAGGACGCCATGGCGTACCTGATCACCGTCGCCAACCCGGCCGACCCGATGGCGCTCCGACGGGTCCTCAACGTCCCGAAGCGCGGCATCGGCGCGGTCACCGAGACCACCCTGCAGCGCTACGCCGACGAGCACGAGACGACGATGCGGGACGCCCTCCGGCACGCCGACGAACTCGGGTTCGGGCCGAAGGTGCGCAACGCGATCACGGCCTTCGCCGCCCTGCTCGACGACGTCTCGTCCCGCGCCGGTACCCAGCCGGTCGTGGACACCCTCACGCAGCTGCTCGACGGCTCGGGGCTGCTCGAGAACCTCCGGAAGTCGCCCGACGCGCAGGACGCCGCCCGTGCGGACAACATCGATGAGCTCGTCGCGGTGACGCGGGAGTTCCAGAAGAACAACCCCGAGGGCACGCTGTCCGACTTCCTGACCGAGGTCTCCCTCGTCGCCGCGGCGGACGAGCTCGACGACTCGTCGGGAACCGTGTCGCTCATGACCCTGCACACGGCGAAGGGGCTCGAGTACGACGCGGTGTTCCTCACCGGCGTCGAGGAAGACCTGCTGCCGCACCGGATGTCGGCGAACGAGCCGGGTGGTCCGTCCGAGGAACGCCGGCTCTTCTACGTGGGGATCACCCGCGCCAAGAAGTCCCTCTTCCTGTCGCTCGCGATGACCCGCGCGCAGTTCGGTGACGTCAACGTGGCGATGCCGTCCCGCTTCCTGCAGGAGATCCCCGAGGGGCTCATCGAGTGGAAGCAGTCTCCCGGCATGGCGAACAGCCGCGGCGGGACCGAACCCCGGGCCCTCAACGCCCGACGGGGCGGCGGGGTCGGCGGCTCGGGCGGCGGCGCCGGCGGCGGGTACCGCGGCGGTGGCGGCTGGGGCGGTGGCTCGTACGACCGGGCGGCCGCAGCGCAGAAGACCCGTCCGAAGACCGAGTGGGCGAACCGCGTGTCCGGGCAGGTCCGCGACAACGGCGACATGGAGCTCGTGGCCGGCGACCGCATCAAGCACGTCGACTTCGGCGAGGGGACGGTCTCGGCCGTGACCGGCATCGGCGCCAAGCGCATCGCCGAGATCGCGTTCGACTCCGCGGGCCGCAAGAAGCTCCTCATCAAGATCGCGCCCATCGAGAAGCTCTGAGGCGCTGAGCCCCTGACGCCGACGCGCCCGGCCATGTCGGGAGCGTGCTGCCGTGCGTGACAATCGAGGCGAGGTGAGGTTAGCCTTACCTAACGTGACAGCCCTCATCGAATTGTTGACCTCTGCCAACGCCGAGCGCTACCGGACCACCGTCACCACGACGGTCGACCGGCTCGCGGACCGCATCTCCGACGTCGACCGACCGACGACCGACACCGCCGCGGACGAACTCCGGGCCCGTGTCGCCGCCGTCGACCTCGACGCGGAACCCCTCGGGACGGACCGGGCGCTCGCCGAGCTCGACGACCTGTTCGTCCGCGAGGCCGTCTGGTTCCACGACCCGGCGTACCTCGCCCACCTCAACTGCCCCGTCGCGCTGCCCGCGGTCGCGGCGGAGTCGGTGCTCGCCGCCGTGAACACCTCGGTGGACACCTGGGACCAGTCGCGGATCGGGACCGACATCGAGCGGCACGTGGTGGCGTGGCTCGCCGGGCGCATCGGGTTCGCGGGCGGTGACGGGGTGTTCACCTCGGGCGGGTCCCAGTCGAACCTGCAGGCGCTGCTGCTGGCGCGAGAGGCAGCGACGGCTGCGACGGCCGCGACGGCCCCGATGCTCACCGTCTTCGCCACCGCCGAGTCCCACTTCAGCGTCCGCAAGTCCGCCCGGCTCCTCGGCCTCCCCGACGACGCGGTCGTCGACGTCCCCACCGACCAGGCCGGCCGGATGCGTCCCGCGGCCCTCGCCGAGGCGATCGCCGCGGCCCGCACGGCCGGCCGCACCCCGATGGCCGTCGTCGCCACGGCGGGCACCACCGACCGCGGCGTGATCGACCCGCTCGAGCCGATCGCCGACGTGTGCGACCTCGAGGACGTCTGGCTCCACGTCGACGCCGCGTACGGCTGCGGCCTGCTCGTGTCCCCGACCCGTCGGCACCTGCTCGACGGGATCGAGCGTGCGCGGAGCGTGACCGCCGACCTGCACAAGTCGTTCTTCCAGCCGGTGTCGTCGAGCGCCCTGGTCGTCCGCGACCCCGCCGACCTCCGCCGCACGGCCTGGTACGCGGACTACCTCAACCCCGAGGACGCCGCCGAGCCGAACCAGGTCGACAAGTCCCTGCAGACCACCAGGCGGTTCGACGCGTTGAAGCTCTGGGCGACCCTCCGAGCGTCCGGCGCCGAGGCCGTCGGGCGGGCGTTCGACGCGGTGATCGACCTCGCGGCGGCGACGCACGCGATCGTCGACGAGCACCCGGACCTCGTGCTCGTCGCGCCGACGCAGCTCAGCACCGTGCTGTTCCGGTGGCAGCCCGCCGGCGTGACCGACGCGGACGCCGACGCACTGGTGGCTCCGATCCGGGCGGCCCTCCTCGCCGAGGGGCGGGTGCTCATCGCGAAGACCGTGATCGACGGGCGCCCCTGCAACAAGCTGACGCTGCTCAACCCGGAGACGACCCCGACGCAGATGCGCGCCTCGCTCGACCACGTCGCGGCGACGGCAGCGCGCGTCCGCGCGACCACCTCCGCCCCGGAAGGAGCAACGCGATGACCACCGCTGACGACCTCCGGTCCGCAGGCCAGACCGCCGACCGCCCCGTCCACGACCTGATCGGCATCGGCATCGGGCCGTTCAACCTCGGCCTCGCCTGCCTCACCGACCCGCTCGACGACCTCGACGCGGTGTTCCTCGACGCCGCCGACGGCTTCGCCTGGCACCACGGCATGATGCTCGACGACGCCACGATCCAGGTGCCGTTCATGGCGGACCTCGTGACGATGGCGGACCCGACCTCGCCGTTCTCGTTCCTGGCGTGGCTCAAGGAGACCGGTCGGCTCTACCCGTTCTACATCCGCGAGGACTTCCACCCCCTCCGCAGCGAGTACGACGCGTACTGCCGGTGGGCCGCCGACCGGCTCGACACCCTCCGCTGGGGCCGCCGGGTCACGGCCGTCGAGCACGACGTGACGACCGACCTGTTCACGGTGCACGCTGAGACCGATCAGGGCCCCGAGACGTACCGCGCACGCCACGTCGTCGTCGGCATCGGCACGGAGCCGTCCGTCCCCGCACCCCTGCGGGGCATCGACGGGCCGGCGATCCACTCCGCCGAGTTCCTGCCGAACCGTGACGCCCTGCGCCGTGCCGGGTCGATCGCGGTGATCGGCAGCGGCCAGTCCGCCGCCGAGGTCTACCGCGAGCTGCTCGAGGACGTCCGGCGGGACGGCTACCGCCTCGACTGGATCACCCGCTCGCCGCGGTTCTTCCCGATGGAGGACACCAAGCTCACGCTCGAGATGACGAGCCCGGAGTACACGGACCACTTCCACGCCCTGCCCGAGGACGTCCGCGACCACCTCGGTCGCGAGCAGCGCGGGCTGTACAAGGGCATCAGCGCGGACCTCGTCGACGCGCTGTACGACCAGCTGTACCGGCTCAGCGCGCCGGGACCGGTCCCGACGACGCTCCGCACCGAGACCAGCGTGGTCGACGCCGTCTGGCTGGCGGACCGGGGGACGTACCGGCTGACCCTCCGGCACGAGCAGCTCGGCGAGACGTACGAGCACGAGGTCGAGCGGCTGGTCCTGGCGACCGGGTACCGACCGCGGTCCGCGGCGTTCCTCGCACCGGTCGAGCACCTCGTCGCCCGCGACTCCCGGGGGCGCCTGGCGGTCGCACGCGACCACCACGTCGACCGACTCGGCGGCCGCATCTGGGTGCAGAACGCCGAGGAGCACACGCACGGCCTCACCGCACCCGACCTCGGCATGGGGGCGTGGCGGAACGCGTCGATCATCCGGTCCGTCACGGGTCGGCCCGTCTACGGCCTGGAGGCACGGATCGCCTTCCAGGAGTTCGGCCTGCCCGCCTCCGCCCGCTCCACGGCACGTGGCAGCACCGCGGACGGCGCGCCGCCCCGGCACGCGACCGAGCGCGCGGAGGTCTCCGCATGACCGTCGTCGCGACCACCCTGCCGGACGTGACCCAGGTCGGCGGCGCCGAGCCGCGCCTCCTGGCCGTCGAACCCGTGGACCCGGATCGTGACGCCGCCCTCGTGCAGTCGTGGCTCGCGCACCCCGCGTCGTCGTGGTGGGGCATGGGGCACGTCGACGTCGACGCGGTGCGGACGTACCTCGCGGACGTGCAGGCGGATCCCGCGCAGGCCGCGTGGCTCGGCCGTCGTGACGGCGTCCCGGTGTTCCTCGCGGAGACGTACGACCCGGCACGGGTCCTGCTCACCGACGTGTTCGCCGCCGAACCCGGCGACGTCGGCATGCACCTGCTCGTCGCGCCGCCGCCCGCCGACGGACGGGTGCACGGACTGACGAGCGCCGTCATGCGCACCGTCGTCGAGCACTGCCGCGACGTCCTCGGAGCACGCCGCGTCGTCGTCGAGCCCGACGTCCGGAACACCGCCGTGCACGCGAAGAACGCCGAGGTCGGGTTCCGCGTGCTGCGCGAGGTCGACGTCGACGGCAAGCGTGCCCTGTTGTCCGTGCTCGACACCGACCGGATCGGGCTGCCCGAGGGCGACGGGCCCGCGGCGCACCTCCGGCCGGAGCACCTCGAACCGGCCCAGCGGCACCTCGTGGCGAAGGCGATCGCCGAGTTCACGCACGAGCGCCTCGTGGAACCGCAGCCGGACGGCGACGCCTGGCGGCTCGACGCGGGGGAGTCGACCTACCGGTTCCGCGCGCGCCGGCACGTGCTCGAGCACTGGTCGATCGACGAGACGTCGCTGACCCGCACCCGTGCCGGTGCGGCGGCCCCGCTCAGCGCGCAGGACCTCGTCCTCGAGCTGCGCGACGTGCTCGGGGTCCCCGACGCGCTGCTCGGCACGTACCTCGAGGAGATCGCCTCCACCCTCGCGAGCGCCGCCGCGAAGCGCCGTCGCGGTGGGCCATCAGCCGCGCAGCTCGCACGGGGGCGCACGGAGGGGGCCGACCGCGTCGTCGCGTCGTTCCAGGACGTCGAGTCGGCGATGACCGAGGGGCACCCGGCGTTCGTGGCGGCGAACGGGCGGATCGGGTTCGGGCTCGACGAGTACCGCGCCTACGCTCCCGAGGCCGGCGGTCGGTTCCGCTACCGCTGGCTCGCCGCGCGCCGGGCCTGCACGCACCTCGCGCTCGCCGCGGACCGCACCGAGCGCGACCACTGGGCGGCCGAGCTCGACCCGGAGACCACCGCCGGGTTCCGGGCCGTGCTGGTGTCCCGAGGACTCGACCCCGACGACTACGTCTGGATCCCCGTGCACCCGTGGCAGTGGCAGCACCGGATCGCCGTCACGTTCGCGCCGGACCTCGGGCGGCAGGACCTGGTCGACCTCGGCGAGGGACCGGACGAGTACCAGCCGCAGCAGTCGATCCGGACGGCGTTCGACCGCTCCCGCCCGGAGCGCTCCTACGTCAAGACGGCGCTCGCCGTGCAGAACATGGGGTTCCTGCGGGGGATGTCGCCCGCGTACATGCGGAACACCCCGGCGGTGAACGACTGGGTCGCGGCACTCGTGTCCGCGGACGAGACGCTGGCCGGCGCCGGGTTCTCGGTGCTCCGGGAGCACGCGGCCATCGGGTACACCGGGGACGCCTACCACCGGGTCGACGTGTCCTCACCGCAGCGGAAGATGCTCGCGGCGCTGTGGCGGGAGAGCCCGCTGCCGCGGGTGACCGACGGCGAGCGACTGCTGACGATGGCGGCGCTGCTGCACCGGGACGCCTCGGGTGACGCCGTCGTGTCGGCGCTGATCGAGGCATCGGGGCTGCCTGCCGACGAGTGGGTGCGGCGCTGGCTCGACGCGTACCTGCTGCCCGTGGTGCACTGTCTGACCGTGCACGACCTGGTGTTCATGCCGCACGGCGAGAACCTCGTGCTCGTCGTCCGTGACGGGGTCGTGGTGCGCGCGGTGATGAAGGACATCGGCGAAGAGGTCGCGGTGCTCGGGCGGCACGCCGACCGCCCGGTGCCCGCCGACATCGAGCGCATCGTGCACCCGGTGGACGACGACGAAGCGGCGCTGGCCGTGTTCACCGACGTGTTCGACGGGGTGCTGCGCTTCGTCGCGGCGATCCTCGACGACGACGGGGTCCTGCCGGAGTCGCGGTTCTGGCAGGTGGTGGGGGAGTGCGTCGACGCGCACGCCGCGGCCCACCCGGAGCGCCGGCGGCCGCTGGACCTGCGGGTGCCGGCGTTCGAGCACTCGTGCCTCAACCGGCTGCAGCTGCGGAACACGCTGTCGATGGTGGACCTGGCGGACCAGTCGTCGTCGCTCATCCGGGCGGGGGCGATGCCGAACCCGATCGCGCGGTAGCGCGGGCGCGCGGCGCGGGGCGCGCGGCCGCGGCGCGTGTGACGAACCAGGAATCCGACATCGAACCAGCGTGCGCGGCTGGTTCGATGTCGGTTCCGTGGTTCGACGTCGGGCGGAGCCCGCCGCCCGCGCCGCGCTACGGCTGCAGCCGCGCCGCCGACCAGGCACCGTCGGCGAGCACGTACTGCAACCGCCGGTGCATCCGGTCGCGGCTGCCGTGCCAGAACTCGACGCGGTCCGGCTCGAGTCGCCACGCCACCCAGCCCTCCGGGCGGGGCACGTCGTCCTCGGACTCGTCGAGCAGCGCGTTCGCGTCGTCGATGAGGTCCTGCAGCGTCCGGGGTTCGAGCACCGAGGACTGGTCGGCGATCGCGGTGGCGGCGCGGGACTTCGGCGACCGGTCGGCGAACAGCGCGTCGGACTCCGCGTCGGAGAGCTGCACGGCCCGGCCCTCGAACCGCAGCTGCTGCATGGTCTCCCGCCAGTACACCTGGAGCGCGGCGAACGGGTTGTCGTCGAGCTGCCGGCCCGTCGGGCTGAGCGTCGAGGTCCCGAACACGAGCCCGCGGTCGTCGAGCCGCTTCACGTCCACGGTCCGCGCCGAGACCCGGCCGTCGGACCCCGCGGTGGCGAGCGTCATCGACATCGGCTCGGACACGTCGCCGTCCCGCGCCTCGTCGATCCAGGTGCGGGCGACGTCGAACGGTGATGCTGGCGGGTCGGTGTACTCCGGGAACGCGAACGAGGTGTCACCGGACAGCGGGGCGGAGGGCATGCCCCCACCCAACCGCGATCAGTCCACCCACGTCCAGGTTGCCGGGGGACGACCGCCACGGACCGCGGCCGTGGCCGACGCGTCGGCCCGGACGAGCGCCGGGTTGGTCCGCAGCGCCCGGTTCGTGTTGCCCGGGTCCGGCTGCACGCCCGTCAGTGCGGTCTGCAGCGCGGAGGCGTCGGAGGTGGTGAACACCTCGCCGAGCAACGCGCGCGTGAGCGGCAGGTCGCGCCAGATCCGGGTGCGGACGTGGTCGAGGGCGGCTCGGATGATCGCGTCGTGGTCGAACGGGAGGCGCGGGTCGTCTCCCCCGGGCACGCGCCAGACCGCGGGTCCCGCGGCCGAGGGCGGGGCCACCACAGCGGCCGCCGCGGCCGGCGTCGGGGTCGTCACCGCCGGTGCCACGACGGCCAGGAAGGCGACGCTGATCGCGGCGCTCCGCGGGTCGCGGTCGGGTCCGTCGAACGCGCCGATCTGCGCGAGGTGCCGGACCGTCGCCGCGTCGATCCCGGTCTTGGTCCGCAGTGCGCGTCGTGCACCGTCGGCGAGGAGTTCCGCACCCTCCAGGAGCACGCCGGGGAGCGCCTCCTGGCCCGCGTACGGCGCGTACTGCCGACGCGCGGTGGCGACCCGCAACCCGTCGCTCGTCGTGAACGACATCGGGACGACGTCGATCGCGATGAGCGGCTGGTCGCGGGCCGCCGAGGTGGCGTCGGTCACGCCGTCGCCCGACGGGCCGCGCGGTCGGCGCGCTCGGTGCGTTCGCGGCGGAGGGTCTCCCGCACGTCCGCGAACGACTGCAGGACCCGGAACCGGCCGTCGACCCACACGGGCTGGAGCAGGCTCGTCGCCTCGTCCTCTGCGGTGGCCTGGTCGGTCTGGCGGATCTCGCCGGTTTCGTCGCGGTGCAGGGCGATCCGGCCCTTCGCGCTCTTCTTGCCGCTGCCCGTCTTCGGGTCCTTCTGGATGTCGACGGGCTCGCCGTCCACCAGCGCCCAGGTGGCCTTGACCGCGCTGCCGAGGTTGTCGCGGGTCATGTACTGGTACGTGTACGAGCCGATGCCGAGCACGATGTTGTCGCTCGCGTAGCCCTTGGCGGCGAGTCGCTCGTAGATGCGGCGGGCACGGTCGAGGGTGATGCTGTCGCCGTAGATCACGCCGATGTGCTGGTCGAGGACCTTGAAGCCCTGGTCGTTCACGGTGTGCCCGAAGATCTCGTCGAGGAGCTCGACGACACCCTTCTCCTCGTGGCTGCGGGCCGGGTCGGTCAGCGCCGCGGTGTCGACCCCGTGCACGGTGCCGGTGACGATGTCCACCGGGTCGCCCGAGTCCGGGCGGATGACGAGCTTGCCGTCGCGACCCGTGATCCGGTCCTTCAACTGCGGGAGCGTCTCGGTGATCACCTTGAAGAGGTCGAACCCGTCGCTCACGGCCGACACGATGCCCGTCGGGTACACGTCGAGGATCTGCTCGAAGGTCGCCAGCTCGCCCTCGGCGCCGCGCACGCACATCACGCTGTGCTCGGTGGCCGGGACGCTCGCGGCCACCCAGCCGTTGTCACCCGGGTAGTAGCGGTCGATGAAGTCGAGCGACGGCATCGAGTCGGTGCCGAGGAACGAGAGGAGGTGCCCGGCGCCACCGGCCGCGGCCGACTCGATGCTCGACTGCCCCCGGAAGGAGAAGTCGTGCGCGGCGAAGTCGATGCTGGCCGGGTCGGCGCCGGTGCGGGCGGCCCAGTCCTCCATGAGGTCGCGGTACTCGAGTGCCTTCGTCGCGACGGTCGACGGGTGCCAGATCGAGGCCGACAGGGCCGTCTCGATGTAGTTCGGCAGCCAGAAGAACTCGTCGACGGTGTTCTCGACGGTGAGGGTCGCGACGCCGATCGGGGCGAGGGTTCCCTCGGGGAGCGCGCGGATCTCGAGCGGGAGGTACCCGAGGCGGTGGAGTGCCCGGACGTGGTCGGTGCCGATGTGGTTCGGGCCGAAGTACCCCTGCAGTGCCTGCTCGAACAGGCCGGCGACCTCGTCCTCGTCCGCGGCGAAGAACGGCGCCCACGCCTCGACGAGGGAGCGCTGGATGAACGCCTGCAGGCCGAACACCACGGCGTGCGTCGACTCGGGCATGTGCGCGTTCGAACGGTTCGTCCAGTTGATGAGGATCCGGGTGGTGCCGGCCGGGTAGACCTGCCGGTGCGAGTGCTTGTAGCCGTCGACGGCGAGGAGCGGGGCGATCGGGCTCGGGCCGGTGAGGCGGGGCGCGATGCCGGTGGTGCCGGTCGTGGTGGTGTCGGTCTGCGTCATCGGATCTGCTCCGTCAGGTAGGGGGTGAGTTCGATCGTGCGCAGGCCCTCGATGGCGTTCTGCGCGGGGTAGGAGTCCGTCGTGACGATCTCCCCGAAGTGCTCGGCGAGCTGCGGGGCCCGGCCGGAGAAGACGCCGTGCGACACCCAGAGGCCGAGGCGGTCCTTCGTCAGCCCCGTCGCGGTCGCGAGGCCCATGAACGTGCCGCCGCCGTCGCAGATGTCGTCGACGACGAGCAGGCGACCGGTGTCCGGCAGCGGCTCACACGTGAAGCCGTCGAGCTTGCCGGTGTCCGGGTTGCGGTGCTTCTCGGCGCGGAACACCGGCAGCCCGCAGGCGTCGGCGACGGCGGAGGCCCGCGCGACCGCGCCCTTGTCGGGGGCGATGATCCCGCTGTAGTCCGAGCCGGCGACGACCTGGTCGCGGACGACGGTCTCGCTCGTGACCACGGTCAGGCGCTCCACCAGGTCGACGATCACCGGCGAGTGCGGGTCGAACGCGATGACCTGGTCGATCCCGAAGCCGTTGACGACGTCCGCGTAGACCTTCGCGCCGAAGGGGAGGCCGCGGTCCTGCCGGGCGCCGGGCAGGTACGGGACGAGGGCGACGGACCGGGATCCGCGCTGCCGGACGGCGTCCGCCCACATGCCGAGCATGAGGAGGTCGTCGCCGTTCGTGCCGCGCAGGGTCGCGATCTCGATGAGGTCCCCCGCGTCGGCGTCGTGTGCGACCTTGACGTGTGCTTCACCCGCGGGGAACCGCATGGTGGAGAACGTCGGTGTCGCCTGGGTGCCCCGGGTGGTCCGGGTGCTGAGTTCGACTGCCATGACCCGACCGTACCACGGTATTTGTCAGTGTGACAAGAACCGGGGTGCGATCAGGGGACCGGAACCTGCACCGACACCAGTTCGCCGTCGCCGAGGTGCACCAGCGCGGAGCCGACCTGCACACGTTCGACGATGCTGCTGCGCGGCAGGCGCATGCCGAGCAGGTCGCCCTCGGTGATCGCCTGCGGGCTGAGGAGGGCGCCAGACCGACGTCGTTTCATGTCCACCTGCCAGCCCGTGAACCCGACGCCGAACTCGGCCGTCAACCCCGCCGCGACGATCGCCTGGCCGTTGTCCGCCGCGCTCTTCACGAAGCCCTGCAGCCAGCTCTTCGCGGGTGCGTCCTTGACGAGCTCGGCATCGTCGATGACGAGGACCCGGCGGCCGGGTTGCCCGTCGAACAGCGGCGCGAGGTCGGCCTCGGTGACGTCGACGCCCTCGTGCGCGCCGAGGACGCCGGGTTCGGACGCGAGGGCGCGCAGGGGCGACTGCCGCGGGGTGACGAGCACGATCTCGCCCCCCTCGCGCAGCACCGACCGTGCGATCGACAGCAGGACGGAGCTCCGACCGGACTTCGCGGGACCGCCCACGACGAACGAGCCCGCGGCCGCGAGGTCCGGCCCGATGGCGGTGAGGTCGTCCCCGCCGATGCCGACGAGGCCGAACAGGGCGGCGTCGTCGTCGCGCATCTCCCACGCCCGGTCGAACGGCACCGGCCCGGACAGCTGGTCGACGCGGAACGGCCGACGGGCACGCTCGACCGCGCGGTCGCGCTCGGTCGCGAAGGTCGCGAGCGCGGTGATCGCCGCGGCCTGCGACTGACCGGTGCCGGCGGCGGCGAGCAGGGCGATCTGCGTCTCGGTGGCGGACTCCGACGCGAACGCCCGTCCGTCCGGGACCTGCTCGGGCAGCTTGCGGGGGTTGAGCGACGCGAGGCCGTAGTCACCGCGGTCGGAGAGCCGGAGGACGAGCTTGTCCTCGACCAGGGTCGCCATCCGGCTCGACAGGAGCTGACGGTCCCCGGTGACGACCAGGTGGATGCCGACGCTCGCCCCTTCGCGCAGGAGGGTCATCACCTGGTCCGTCGGTGCGCCGTGGTCGAGTTCGCCGAGCGAGCCGACGAACCCTTCCCACCGGTCGAGCATGAACACGATGTGGGGGAGCCGGTCGGCGGGCACGACCGCCGCCGCGCGCTGCTCGACGATGCTCGCGAACCCGCCGTCGGCGAGGACCTGCTGCCGGCGGGCGAGCTCCTGGGTGAGCTTCGTGAGGAGACGCTGCGCGCGTTCGGTCTGCACACGCTGCACGACGGCGCCGGCGTGCGGGAGGGCCTGGATCGGCAGCAGCGCTCCGTTGCCGCAGTCGAGCGCGTACACGTGGACGTCGGCTGCCGAGGTGTTCCGCGCGACCGCGGCGGCGATCGTGCGGAGCACCTGCGACCGACCGCTCCGTGGAGCACCCACCACGTAGAGGTGCCCGTCCGAGTCGAGGTCGAGGCTCCGGACCCGCTGCGCCTGCTCGGCCGGGAAGTCCTGCAGCGCGAAGGGCAGCGGGCCGACCCGGGCATCGGTCGTGCTGCTGTCGTCGAGCTCCCAGGCCCGGTCGTTCAGGTCGGTGAAGAGCAGCGTCTCCGGCAGGGCGTCGAGCCACGGACGGTAGGGGGCCGGTCCACCGAGCTCGGTCGCCGCCTCGGCCACCGCACCGACCAGCTCCTGCAGGTCGGTGCGTTCCTCTGCCTGCAGCTCCTTCGACTTCGGTGGTGCCGGCGGGGTGGTGCCGAGCGACGACCACGAGACGGCTCCGGCCCAGACCTGCTTGCGTCCGGTCGACAGCCCCGGACGCCGGCCGCCCACCCGACCGGCCTGGAACGGCAGCAGCGCGCCGGCCCCGAGCCGGATGTACCCGCGGCCGGGCGTGCTCTTCTGGATCTGCGCCGCGTCACCGGCGTCGATGACATCGGTGCTCTCGCTCGAGTCCGTGACCCGGAGCGCGATCCGGAGGTTCGTGTTGGCGCGGATGTCGTTCGACACGACACCCGTCGGACGCTGCGTGGCGAGGATGAGGTGGATGCCGAGCGACCGTCCCCGCTGTGCGATGTTGACCAGGCCGGTGACGAAGTCCGGGAGTTCGCGCACGAGACTCGCGAACTCGTCGATCACGATGAGCAGGCGCGGCATCGGCGGCAGCGGCTCACCGCGGACGAGGCGGTCGACGTAGTCCTCGATGTCCTTCGCGGCGGCGTCGGCCAGCAGGTGCTCGCGGCGACGGAGCTCGGCGCCGAGCGACTCGAGGGCGCGTTCCACCAGGTGCGTGTCGAGGTCCGTCACCATGCCGACCGTGTGCGGCAGCGGCGCGAAGTCGCGGAACGCCGCACCGCCCTTGTAGTCGATGAGGACGAAGTTCATGCCCTCCGGGGTGTTCGTCGCCGCCAGGGACGCGACGATCGTCTGCAGCAGCTCGGACTTCCCCGACCCCGTCGTGCCGGCGACCAGGCCGTGCGGGCCGTCCTTGCGGAGGTCGAACGCGAACGGGCCGTCCAGGCTCTCGCCCACGACCACCTCGGTGGTGCGCGCACGCACGTTCCACTTGCCCGTGATCGCCCGCGCCGTCGGCGGTTCCAGCAGCATCACGTCGAGCAGCCGCGACGACGACGGCAGCCCACCGGCATCGCTCTCGTCGTCGGCGTCGACCATCGGCGCCACCGCCCGGGCGACGGTCTCGAACCAGCCGTCCGGGATGCGGTCCGGTCGGACGTCGGTGACCGTCGCCTGACGCTGGGCGGCGACACGGATGCGCTCCGGACCCACCGTGACGACGACCGAGCACTCCTCGGGCAGCAGGCGTGCCTCTTCCTCGATGCAGATCGCCCGGACGCCGACCGCTGGGCCCTCCTTGAGGATGCGGATCAGGCCCGGCAGTGCGCGCAGCCGTCGAGCGCCGTCGAGCACCACGACCACGTCGGGACCGGGGATCCCCCGCACGTTCGACTCGCGCATCGCCCGCTGCCGTGCGTCGATGAGCTGCCCGATCTCGGCGACCCGCGCGCCCAGCGTCTCGGCGTCGTTGCCGATCGCGATGACGGCGTCCTGCCCGAAGCCCGGTCGCGCCTGCGGCACCCATCGCAGCCACGCCCACTCGTCGGCGGACTGCGCGTCGGTGAGCACCACGAACTGGGTGTCCCGCGGGCTCTGCAGCACCGCGAGCTGCGCCACGAGCCACGACGTGAGGTGCCTGGTGTGCTCGTCGCGTCCGGCGACACCGACCACCCCCTGCTCGCCGAGGTCGACCACGACCGGCACGTCCTCGGCCAGCTTGTCGACCGCCCGCCGGTGCTCCAGCGCTGCCGGGTCCTCGAGCACGACGCCCGACGGCACGTCCGCCGTGCCGACGCGCAGCGTGAGGTAGTCGGGGTCGGTCCGCCGACGCTCCCACAGCCGGGCGCGACGGCGCAGGGCGATGTCGAGCACCGTCGCCGGGTCGGGCGCGCTGGTGCGTGACTCGCGCTGGTACCGGACCACTGCCTCCAGGGCGTCCGCCTCGACCGCCTTCTTCGTCTCCTCGTACTCGGCCACCCGCTGCCGGTGCGTCTTCTTGCCGTTGCGGCGGTCCCACCAGGCGTTGCCGAACATGATGATCGGCGACATGAGGCCGAAGGCCAGGTACGCGACGTTGTGGAAGATCGAGATCATCACGGCCGCCATGCCGAGCGGCGCGAGCGCCGCGATGATCGGGATGGAGCGGCGCGACTGCTGCCCCGGCGCCGCCGGCAGCTTGAAGACCGTCGGGGTCTCCTCCGGCAGCAGGCGCGGCGGCCGGGTGTAGTCGAGCGTCCCGCCACCTGGTGTCAGCGTGATCGCCGCCCGGTCGGCGTCCGGGACCGCGACCGACAGCAGCGTGTCGCCGATCGTGACGACGCTGCCGGGTTCGACGGGCGTCTCCTCGTCGAGCTCCGTGCCGTCGAGGAGGACGCGCGAGCCGCGCGTCGGGATGATCGAGAACCGCCGGTTGAGGTCGAGGCGCAGGATCGCCGCGTACTCCGGGGCGGTGCGGTCCGGCAGGTGCACCGTGGCGTCCGGAGCGGAACCGACGTGCGCGATGCCCGCGTCCAGCACCACGACCGTGCCGGCACCGGGCCCGCCCACGATGCGGACGCTCGGCAGGTCGGCCGGCAGCGGGAGGACCGGCGCGGGGGCGCCGAAGGTCAGGCGGGACCCCTCGAGCAGGACGCCGTCACCGAGCCGGGCGTGCGGGGTCGTCGGGACGGCGTCGACCGCGACCTCGACGATGGACTCGGCGCTCAGGCCGAAGCGACGGGCGACGATCTCGACGACCTCGCCGAGGACGGTGTCCTCGTCGCACTCGACCACGAAGTCCGCGGTGGCGTCGGTCGGCAGGTGGGTCGCGGTGAACGTCAGGCGCACGTGGCACCTGCCACGTCGTGGGTCCTGGTCGTCGCGGAGCACCCCGTCGAGGCCCCCCGCAGCGTCGTGCTGCCGCTCATGGGTCGATTCTCGCAGGTTCCTGCGCCGCGCAGGCCGGGTTGCGTCCGGCTTGTGGATGGGCGGTCGGACTGGAGGCGCGGTGCGGGGGAACGGGTCGGCTCACCTGCGACGCGTCCAGCCCCAGCGCTCACCTCGCGTTGTGGATGCGTCGGACGAACGCCTCCAGGGACGCCTCAGCGGCAGTGAAGGCCGCAGCATGATCGCCGAGACCGGTGACCGTGATGGTCAGGGTGCCGGATCGGAAACGCCAGCAGCGCGCGACCACGGCTCCCGTCGCATCGACGAACGGCCACGTCTCCGCTGTCTGCTCCCACACCGTCTGGGCGCCGGCGCGGAGGCCCTCGAAGGGCGGGATGCCGGTACCGTCCAGTCTGTCTCCGGTCGCGGTGACGGAGACGGTCGTCGTGTCCGTCGGGGATGTGATTTGCGGGCGGAAGAACGCGAACCGGAGGTCGGGCGCGCTCATCCTGCAGTGCTGCTCGAGCGACCTAGCGGTCAAGATGACCTCCACGGTCTTGAACGGTCGCACGTACCAGGGGAAGAGCCGGTAGGTGGTCGAGTTCGCCCAGCGCTTCGGCTTGCCCCGGACATCCTCCGGCAGCGGGACGACCAACCAGTCCGCGCCAGCGAGGCCCTCGAGGTCGGGGAGGCCGACGGGCGTCGGGTCCGCGGCGCCGCTCATGACGTCTCCCGGAGTTCGAGGCTGAGCGCGAGCCGGTCCACGTGCGGCAGCGCGAGATCGACGTTGCTCTCGTGCGCGATCACCGATGTGAGCACGGCCGTGCGGGAGAGCGATTCGTCGGAGAACGGCTGCACCCATCGGACCGAGGTCTTGACGGATCGTCTCCGGAGGAACCTGCTCGGTTCCGAAGTGTGTCTGAGCAGGATCCGTGTGGCGGTACCCAGCGCGGCGCGTGTCGTCGTGATCTCGGGGTCAGCAGTGAGCGATCCATCGCGGCGCTCCGCCCAGGAGTCGTCGATCACGAAGTCGGCCGCTCCGTCTCCGACGAGGTAGTGCACCGCGGTGTGCGCGATGACGTGCACTGACGGTCTGTTCGTGGTGAGGACGGCGAAGTCCGGCGCCTCGAACGTGTCGCGGTACCGAGCAAGGTCGCTGAACTCGCGCACGAGGCGGGCACGGTCCCTCGACGACACGGCCGTCTCCGCGAAGCTCACCGCGCGAGTGGCAGCGGCCGTCCCGACTTCATCCGGCGCCCCGGGCTCGATGAACGTCCAGGCGTCGATCGGCCGGAAGTGCAGGTTCTTCATGATTTCTCTCCTCGTGATGCGCCGCTGAGCCACCACCGGTGGAGCGCCAGTGGGCCGCTCCCGTTGATCAGTGCTCGACGCCGGTACGCCACCCAAGTGAGACCGGGGAGGGCCATCGCGAGCAAGACGGCTGCGACGACGAGGTCCCAGCGCTGGGCCGGAACGGTCCAGAGCAGGGTCAGCAGCGAAGCCAGCACGACGATCGTCAGCGCTGCGGACCGTCCGCTCATCCGGTTGGGCTTGTCGACCGCGACTCTCGTCGGGTCGCCGACGCGCACAGACGTCTCCGTCCAGCCCAGCCAGCAGGTGAGGCCGACGTTCGTCGCAGCGAGCGCGAGGCACAGTGCACCGGCCCAGGGCAGTCCCGCGGCGAACGACGTCGCAGAACCCAGGACCGGCAACATGGTTGCGACGAGGACCGGCGTCACCCGTGCGACCCCGAGCTCGTTGCAGGACGACAGTGATCCCTTCGCGATGTCCAGGCTGGATCGGGTGTCGAGGCGCTGCGCCGGAGAAGACCGCACGTCCGGTTGATGCGCCGTCAGGATGCCGGATGCGTTGAAGAACGCCGTCAGCTGGTCGGGTCCGTCCGGGTACCAGGTCGCTGCATCCAGTTCTGCGCGAACGGTACCGGAGCCGTCGACCAGCAGAGCAGTGCGACGAGCGTCTTCGGTGAACACCACACGGCTGACCGCCATCGGGGACAGCGTCGAACCGGGAGTCTCCCGACGGCGCCACATGCCCTGGCCGTCCGTGAGCTCCAGCTGCTGACCACCGTTGACCGACAGCGATGCCGTACTCGTGAACCAAGCTGGTCCGTGTGGTCGGACCGCGTCAGTCGGTTCCCTCGTGATCCGTCGCCTGCCGATGATCACCGAGAAGGCAGCGACGACGACAGCGATCGATGCCGCGATCTGTGGGAGGCTCCACAACTCCCAGAGCAGGCGATGCGCCGTCGCTGCCACGACGAGGGCGGAGGCGACGGAGAGCGGGATGAGCGCACCACCCCCGAGGACCGCCACGCGCACGAGGAGCTCGGCACGGGTGAAGAACGCCGGTGGCCGAGGAAGGATGACCGTGGGACGTGGGGTTCCGTTGAGCGTTGCCGATGCTCCGTACCGCTGGATCAGCAACGCGAGACCGCTCGAATCGAGTGCGGTGGACAAGAGCGTCGGGCTCGACGCCATGATCCACCAGTCGTCGATCGGCACGATGAACTCGCGTCCGTGCTCGTCGCGGATCGCGACGGCTCCGTTGCCGGGACTCGCGACGATCGAGCGCGGGACGTCCGACCAGTCGAGGGCCCAAGCGGCCACGATCCGCCCGGTGAGCGCGAGGTGGCCCGTCGACCGCACGCCGTACAAGCGGTCGTCCACGACAGCGAGTGACTCCAGCTGACCCCGCGCGGCGCGTCGGTCGCTCAGCACGGCCGCGTGGGCGACCGTCTCCGCCCCGTCGATGACGCTCACCCCCAGTCGATGCGCAGGTCGCGGAGGAGCTCATCGAGCATGGGCCGAGCGAGGGCGCTGTCGTTCTCGTCCGGGACGAAGAAGGACACGACCACCGTGAGCTCGTTCAGGCCGTCGACGATGGGGATGATCGCACGAACGACCTGCATCACCGGCCGCCCCCGGCCGCCGGTGCTGCGTTCCCGCATCTCCACGAGCGTTGCTCTGCCGAGGGGCAGATCCAGTGTCCCGACACTGGCGTCGCCGATGCCGGACGCCCGCGGTGCACGAGCGTCGTCGATGAAGGTGTCCGCGCGGTCGACACCGGCGACGGTGTGCACGACCGTGTACGCGATCGCTCGGACCGTCGGCGCCGTGGTCGAGAGCACGAAGCAGGTCTCCGCCTTCGCCGCGGTCTGGAAGGCGGCGATGTCGCGCACGACCGTTCGGAGCACCGTGCGTTCTCGACGCTTCGGCCGCTGCTTCGCCTGCGCGAGAGCGTGCTCCACCGCTGCGTCGGTGACGTCGTCGATCTGACCCTCGTCGTCGAGCAGCGTCCACGCGCGGTTGTAGTTCCACAGCAGGCGAGTCATTCGTCTCCTCTCGGGGCTCCGATCACGATCCACCGTCCGAGCCCGACCGGTGCCTTTCCCCGCTCTGCGCGACGGCGACGGAACGTCAGCCACGAGACCAGTGGGACGGCGAGCACCAGGAGCAGGAGGCTGGTCGCAGAGAAGATGTTGCCCTGCTCGAAGTACCAGACGGCGACAGCTGCTCCGATGAACGGGATGCCCACAGCGACGAGGTGGCGTCGGGTGAGCGCTGGCTGGTCCGGACGTCCGTGCTGTTCCGGACGGATGCGAGCGACGGGGAGGCGCGAACTCGATTCGACGACGAAGACCGCGGCGACCGTTGCGACCGCGATGGCGGCGAACAGCGCCGTGACGATCGTCGCGGTGTCCCCGGGGCCCGCCGAACGAGCCCCGGCGAGCACGACCGTCGTGAAGGCCGACGATGCGAGGAACGGGTACGCGGGTACGGCGCCCAGGACGTTCGGCAGCATCAGCGACGACGGGCCGACGCGGCTGCTGCGCATCTCGTCAAGCGCGAGCGCGGGCTGGTTGCGCAGATCGTCGGATGCGACGGTAAGGACACCGAGACGCTGCAGGAACTCTCGGAGGACGAGTGCCTCGTCCGGCGACGGCGCCCACAGACGCAGCGGCAACTGCGCGCGGACGGTGTCCGTTCCGTCGATGAGCAGCACTCGAGGGTCCTCGTCGTGGACGAACGCCGCGCGCACCACGGCATCCGGCCCGAGATGCCGATCCGGTGTTGCCAACCGTTGCGCGATGCCCTGCCCGTCGACGAGGACGAGACCCTGGTCGTCCGCGCTGATCGACGCCGCGTTGCGGAACCAGGAGGGGCCGGCCACGGGCCGGAGTGCCGGCGCGTCGGCGCTCCTGGGCCGACGCCTGCGCCCTGCGGCGACGACCAGCACCACCAATGCGTTGGCGGCGGCTGCACCGGCCGAGATCCATCCGAAGGCCGGGGCGTCGGGGGTGCGGGTCATCGCCAGCACGATCGGGCCGAATGCATCCGTCAGGAATGCGCCGAGTCCGAGCAGGATGACGACGACCAGGATCTTCTGAATCCTGCGGCGTCGCCGCTCATCCGTGGGTGTCAGGACGTGGGCCGAGGCGAAGTGGCCGGGCGGTGGATCATCGGTGCCGAAACGATCGAGCAACGCGGAGAGACCGCTCGAGCGGAGTGCGAGTTCCTTCGGCACGATGGAGACGGGAGCCATCCACCAATCGTCGATCGGAACGAGGTAGAGGCTGCCGCTCACGTCCTCGATCAGCACGGCGCCGTTGCTGGCTGTGGGCGCGAGGTGCCTCGGGAGGACGTCGCCGTTCAGGAACCAGGCGCGGGCGACGGTGTCCGTCGTCGTTCGTTCACCGCCCTGGTCGAGGACGACGAGCCGATCTCGCTCGTCGATGACGAGCCGCATGGCACTGGTCGCAGCGGCCGCCCGGTCGCTCGACGCGGCAGGGCGGGCAAGGGTTTCAAGCATCGATGACGATCTTCGCAGCGAGGGCGTCGATGCGTGCGATCAACAGCTCGGCGAGCGCGGGTTCGGCGCTGCTCGATGAGAGGACGACGAGCTCGTCACCCACGACCCAGGACCACGATGCTTGGACCACGACGAAGGCTGC
The DNA here is from genome assembly GCF_001865105.1 of Curtobacterium sp. MCBA15_016. Lineage (NCBI taxonomy): Bacteria > Bacillati > Actinomycetota > Actinomycetes > Micrococcales > Microbacteriaceae > Curtobacterium > Curtobacterium sp. MCBA15_016. Next base: position 38,702 of record NZ_MJGR01000008.1, on the reverse strand, counting down.
GCCGTCCGGCCGTTCCAGCGCGAGGCGTTGGACCAGTCGCAGCGCGTCGCCGCTGCTCGTGGGGAGCATCGATTCCTCGATCGACCCGATCGGATCAGGCGCACGGAGGCCAGCCCGGGCGACCCCGGCGGGACGGCCGTCGAGCGGGGCCGTGCGGACGGCGACCCAGCCGACCTCGCGCGAGTCCTCGAGGACCGTCCAGGCTGCTGCTGCATCCGTTTCGTTGAGGAGTCTGATGATCGTCGGCGCACTCGAGGGATCACGACGATGCGCTTCGAGGTCGAGTGGACGGAGCGTGTCGGTCGGTGGCCATGTGAACTTCATCGCCCGCCGTCCCAGGCGAAGCCGGTCATCAGGATGTCGAAGTGTGCAACGCGCTCGTCCACGAACGGATCGCCCGCGCACTGGAACGAGATCAGCGCGAAGGAGCCGTGCTCCTGCGGCACTGGCAGGAGGTAGTCCACGCGAGTCGTCCTCGCTGGCCCGCCTGATCCCGATGCAGCGAGGAACGCCGCGGCGATGTCACCGGGGAGCGACGCCGGCAGCGATCCTCCTCCGTCGATCTCTCCTTCGGACCGCGCCCGGAGTGCTTCCCCCACGGGCAACTCCGTGAGCGTCGTCGATGCACCGAGCACCGGAGCGACCGCAGGGAGTTCGAGATCGGCGATCGTCGGTCCGAGGTAGACCACACCGACCGTGAACAACATGTTCATCGGCACTCCGCCGAACTGGCCGTCGAAGAAGTACAGGTCCGTCGTCCCCGCGTTCGCCATCGTGCCGAAGGCGGAGCGGATGTCGTCGCGCGCGCGGCGCCGTGCCTCCACAGCCGTCGGGTCGTCCCCACCCCGGAGGACCAGGTGACGATCGGCGAACGCTCGCGAAGCGCGCTTCGGATCGCCGTCGACCGGGTACCGGTACCACCCGTCGGGCAAGAGGACTCGGTACTGTGTCACAGGGAACCGACGTGGATCTCGCTCTTCGACTTCCAGTACCCGTTCCAGTCCGTGGCGGCGGAGACGACGTTCACCACGGGTTCCGGCAGATCCGGGAGACCGGGAAGTCCGGAGCCGGCGACGACACCGTTGGCCAGCGCTGCGCGCGTCGCTGCCTCGCGTGCGAGGGCGGAATCCGGCGCGAGCTTGAGGACCTGAGCGGTCTCCATCAGACCGCCGGTCACGTACGTGTCGAGCAACGCCGTGAGGGGCTTCCGTCCGACCGCTTCTGCCTCCCGGATGCCGGCATCGCCACCCCGGAGGAACGCACTCAGCTCGCCGCCCACTCCGGCGTTCGCGTTTCGCGCCGCAGCGGCAGCCGATGCTGCACGTGTCTCTCCCACTGCGCCCCGCAGCAGCCCCATCGCGGAGCCGGCGTACTTGGCGGCACCGAACCCGACCCCGGCCAGTGCGAAGCCGAGGGCGTCCTTGCCGACGTCCCCCGCGCTCGCGTCACCCGCCACCGCCTGCGTTGCCGTGATCAGCAGCTTCGCGCCGGCCACAGCGAGCCCGATGGCGGCGATCACCGGGAGCGCCACGGGGAAGAAGATGGCCGCGACCACGGTGACGACCAGGAGGACGGCGCCGACGGCGTCGAGCGCATCCTTGATGACGTTGAGCACGCCGCGCGCCCCGTGGATGGCCTGCTTCACGTGGTCGAACCAGCCGTCCTTCAGCCCGTCGTCCGCGCCCTGTCGGATGCGATCTGCGACCCGACCGGCCAGCTCCCCGTACTCGCCCTGTTCGCCGAAGGGACCGGCGAGCCGGTGGATGATCGCCTTCGCCGCGTCGATGTCGCCCTGCGCCGCACTCAGTGCCCGGTCCTGCGCGTCGACCTGGTCTTGGTGTTCCGGACTGTCGGCCTCGGCCGTGATGGTCTGGTTCGCCGCAGCGCGGTGCGCGTCTCGCGCATCCTGCGCCTGCAGCAGGGCTGCGTCGGCCTCGCGCTGGAGCCCCTCGAGCCCGTCCGCCCACTGGTCGAGCGCGGCGGCGAGCTCGGTGTAGCGGCCCTTGGCCTTCTCGATGGCGCCGGCGAGGTCTCCGGCGGAGTCGCGGAACTTCGTCCCCGACTCGCTCTCCCAGCCCTCGCCGTCCTTCAGGCTGTTGAGGCGGTTGACCTGCTCGGTGATGGCCTGCTCGATCGAACGGGCACCGGAGGCGGACTGCCGGATCTCGGCCGGGTCGCCGGGCACCGGGTCGAGCTGCATGTCGACGGCGCTCCAGTCGCTGGGCCGTGCCATCAGCTGTCCTTCCCGAGGATCTTGTTCGCGAGCTCGACCTCGGTCTGGGTGAAGCCGTCGTGCGCGCTCTCGGCCATCTCGGCCACGGCCTTGATCGACTCCTGGAGGCGCCCGCGCCGGATGTCCCAGTTGCCGGCGAAGTCGTCGATCGCACTGCCGACCGTCATCGAGCCGATGCCGGTCTTGTAGTCGGATGCGGCAGAGGCGATGTGTTGGAAGTCGCCGTGCAGCCTCGAGAGGTCGGATGCGAGATTCCCGATCAGGTCGAGATCGAGCTTGATGGTGCCGGCCACGGTTCCCCCGGTGGATTCCTACTGTTGCTGGTCGTTCGACGCCGCCCCTGCGGCGAGAGCGGTGGCCGGCACCCCCAGGCGCCGGCCACCGTCGTGCTGGTCCTGACTAGCCGATGCTCGAAGCGAGCTGCTCGTCCGTCGACTCGAGCGTGTTCGCCGCGCTCTCGAGGAACCCGGCCATGCCGTCGATCGCCTGGATCGTCTGCGTCGCGCCGGAGTTGAACTCCGAGTACGTCGCGTCGAACGCCTTGGACGACTTGTCGGTGACGTAGCCCGAGGACACGAGGTTGTCGATCTGGCTCTTGAGCTGGCTCAGCTGGTCCTCGATGGACTTCTGGCCGTTGCGCAGCTGCGAAGCCTGGTTGCGGAGATCGTCGTAGGTGACGTTGACGTTTGCCATGTGCATACCCTCCCGATGCGGTATTTGATGTACCGGGAGCCCCCCGGCGGTTCGACGATACTTGATTCCGTTGCATCTCGCACCAGGTGGGGACAAGAACCAGAACGAGGGGTACACCGTGGCACGACGTCGCAAGGACGAGGGGACACCGGAGCGTCCGGTCGTCACCCACGCCGAGGTCGAGCGCGATCGACAGGCCGGTCACCTGTCGCGGGCGTGGGTACTGCCGAGCGCACCGGTGTCCGACCGCGAGCCGGACGCCGTGGTGCACACCGACCAGCCGCTCCCCACGATCGGCGTGGTGCCGCGGCTCGTGCTCGAGGTCGCACCGGGCAACGTGGTGCCGCTCGACCAGCCGGTGGTCCTGGGGCGCAAGGTCCAGACGGCACCCGGACGGCGTGCGGTGCTGCTCGACGACCCGGGTCGTTCGGTGTCGCGCGAGCACGCGGCGATCCGGCCGACGGGCGACGGCGGGCTCGTGGTCGAGGACCTCGGCTCCGCGAACGGCACGGTGGTGGTCCGGGCGTCCGGGGCGCAGGAGCCGAGCGTGGGCGGCGCGCAGGTCGTGGCCCGACCCGGTGACGTGGTGATGGTCGGCGACTACGCCGTCCGGGTCCTCGCCGGCTGACCACCGGCCGCGTACCGCCGCATCGCCTGCAGGAGCAGCGGCCCCGGTAGCCGCAGCAGCCACCCGGGCAGGATCGCCCGTGCGACCCGCACCCGGCGCACGGTCCGCCGGAAGCGCCGCTGTTCGCGCGGCCCCCACGCGAAGCCGTACTGCGACCGGAGGGCGTCCGGGAGCATCCCGACGGTGACGACCCGCACGAGCGGCATCGCGGCCCGCACCCACAGCGGCGCGAACCGGGGGTGCAGCAGGTCGCGCACGACGCCGCGGGCGTCGTCGGTGACGCGGAGCCCGGCGAGTGTGCCGGTCCAGTAGCGGTCGAAGTCGGCGACGGTCGCCGGCCAACGGTCCGCCGGCACGCGCAGCGCGGTGCCGATCGGGGCGTAGGCGTCGAGCACGCGTCCGGCGAGCGCGGGTCCCGCTGGCGTGCCGAACAGCTCGTGGGCGCGCATCGCGGAGTCGTACAGGGTCGCGGCCACCCAGAGCTGCCGGTCCACGTCGTCGGCTCCGGCGACCGGGCGGTGGGCGCGGTCCACGAAACCGGCCGCGACGGCAGCGTCGGCGTCGGTGCCGACCACCACCGCGTACACGAACGTGAGGGTGTGGGCGAGCCGTTGCTGCGGCCGTCGAGCGAAGTCCGAGTGCCGCCGGACCCCCGCTGCGACCACGGGGTCGGCGATCTGGAGCAGGATGGCCCGGCCTCCGGCGGCCAGGGGCGTGCTGTCGGCGAGGAACCGACGCAGGTCGCGTTCCGGGACCCCGCCCACGGACGGACTGGAGGGACGGTGCGGGCCCGGCCCCGTTCCTCCCGTCCGGCGACCGCTCACGGTCGTGGTCCGCGCCGTCCGGCGCGGAGGCGGGGGAGCACGTCGATCACGATGGCGGCGGCGAGCGCGAGCGTCCCGCCCACCAGGGCGGCGACGAGGAACGCCGCGCTCCCGACCTGCCCCGTGGCGGCGGCGACCAGGACGGCGACCAGCCAGATCGCCGGGAGCGGCCAGAGGTGGCTCGGCGATCCGGCGACCACCGCGAGCAGTACCCCGGCGACGACCAGCGGCACCCAGAGCACGTTCGTGCCGCACGGCGGTCCGTACGTACCCGGACCACAGTCGGTCACACCGGACCGGACACCCGTGTGCGCCGCGGCCGCGACGAGCAGGAGCGATGCGAGGGCCAGCAGCCGAGCCACGGCGGGCAGGCTGCGGACACTGTCCTGGACGCGACGGAGCACGGCCCGATCGTACTGGGCCGTGCTCCGTGGGGGCCGTCGGTCAGAGGGGCTTCGTGCCGAGGTCGTTCCCGAGGTCGGGACGGTCCTCGTCGTCGTCGTGCTCCCACAGGTCGGGGGAACCCTCGCGCGGCGAGCCACCGGTCGGCCCGTCGTCGGTACCGTCACCGGGCTGCGGCTCGACGGTCTCGCCGGCGACGGCGTCGTTCGTGACGGTCTCGAGGGACTCCTCGGACTCGTCCACCTCGTACGGGCCGACGTGCTCGCGGTCGACGTCGTCGTCGCGACGCTGCTGGGCCTCGAAGTCGTCGACGGGGCTGATGCCGGGATCGCTCATGGTGGTTCCTTTCCGTTGCGGGCTTCCTGCCTACCCGTCAGGCCTCGACGGGCGTCCGGTTTCGTGTCGTGTTCACCCGGGGGACACCTGCCGGTCACGCCGCCAGGGCAGCATCGCGGGTGCTCGGGGGAGTGGAGCGCGGTCGCCGACGGGTGGTCGAGCGACCGCGCCTTCCCCGCCCGGGCGGTCCCGGCGGGTCAGAGCCGTTCGAGCAGGTCGTGCCGCTCGATGTCGGCCAGCGCGAGCGTGCGGTAGCCGGCGGACTCGAAGAACACCGTGATGCGGTCCTCCTCCGTGCTCATCACGACACCGGTGCCCCACTCGGCGTGCTCGACCCGGGCGTCCGGCGGCCAGGCCGTGTCGTTGGCGCCGTCGGCGACGTGTGCGGCGGCCTCGTAGGCCGTCCCCGACGAACAGGTGTCGCAGTTCCCGCACGGTTCCGGCAGCTCGTCCCCGAAGTAGCCGAGCAGGAACTGCCTCCGGCAGCCGGTCGTCTCGGCGAGCTGGCGCATCATCGCGATCCGGGACTCCTCGACCCGCTCCCGCTCGGCGGCGCGGTCCGCGGCGGCACGGGCCGCACGGCCGGCGTCCCGAGGACCGTCCGGCACCCGGGCGATCCCGTCCACGTCCTCGCGCAGGGCTCGGGCGTCGAGCAGGGCGTTGAGCGCGCGACCCGCGGTCCGGCCGGAGAGGCCCGAGGCCTCCTCGACCGCCGAACGGGGCGACGAGCCGGTGGCCGGGACGGCGTCGAACACGGCACGGACCGAAGCGGGGCGCGGTGCCCCGGACGCGAAGAACGTGCGCAGGCCGAAGTCCTCGGCGCGGTAGTGCAGGGTGGCGCCGGCGGGTTCGGCGTCCCGTCCTGCTCGCCCGATCTCCTGGTAGTAGGCGTCGATCGACTCGGGCACGTCGGCGTGCACGACGTACCGGACGTCCGGCTTGTCGATGCCCATGCCGAACGCGCTGGTCGCCACCACGACGTCGACGTCGCCGTCCAGGAACCCGGTGTGCACGGCCTCCCGCTCGCGGATCGGCATGCCGGCGTGGTAGGGCCGGGCCCGACGACCCCGGGCGGCGAGCGCGTCCGCGTACTCCGTGGTCGCCGCACGGGTCGCGACGTAGACCACGGTGGCGCCGTCGAGCTCGGCCACCTGCTCGACCACGGCCGCGCGCTTCTCGGCGTCCTCGGCGTGCCGGACGACCTCGAGCCGGATGCCGGGCCGGTCGAAGCCCGACGCGAGCACGAACGGGTCGCGCATGCCGAGTCGTTCGACGATGTCGTCCCGCACCGGAGCGGAGCCGGTCGCGGTCAGTGCGAGCACGGGCGGACGGCCGAGACGCTCCGCGACCTCGCCGAGCGCCAGGTAGTCCGGGCGGAAGTCGTGGCCCCAGGACGAGATGCAGTGGGCCTCGTCGACGGCGAGCAGCACGACGCCGGCGTCGCGGAGTCGCTCGAGCACGTCGTCCTTCGCGAGCTGTTCGGGCGCCAGGAACACGTAGCCGACCGCACCGGCGGCGACGGCGTCCCAGGCCTCGGCGACGGCGCGGGCCTTCCTCGAGGCGTTCATCGCGACGGCACGGGGAGCGCCCTCGTGGTGCTCGAGTCCGACGACCTGGTCCTCCTGCAGCGCGACGAGGGGTGAGACCACGACGACGACGCCGTCCAGCTCGATGCCGGCGACCTGGTAGATCGCGGACTTCCCCGATCCGGTCGGCATCACGGCGAGCGCGTCACGCCCTTCGAGCACGGCGTCGATGACGGATTCCTGGTCGGGGCGGAGGTGCCAGCCGAACACGTCGGCGGCGCGGGTACGGAGGGCGTCGTTCACCGTTCCACAGTGCCGGGCGGACGCTGAGGGACCGTTCGACGGGTGCGCCCAGCGGATCGGGCGGGGCGGAGGTGATCCGCGCCTCCCGACCGACGGGTGCGCGCGCGACGTGACGGGCGCGCACCGCGCGTCCACCTGCCGGCGCTAGGCTGGCTGCCGGCCGTTGTCTCGACATCGAGCGACCCTCGATGGTGAGTGTGGCGACCGGGTAACCGATGCCGATCGCACGGAACGTGCGGGAAGAAGAACAGCGTGGATCTTTTCGAGTACCAGGCCAGGGACCTCTTCGAGTCCTACGGCGTCCCCGTGTTGCAGGGGATCATCGCCGACACCCCGGACGAGGCGAGGGCGGCGGCCGAGAAGATCGGCGGAGTCGTCGTCGTCAAGGCGCAGGTGAAGGTCGGCGGTCGCGGCAAGGCCGGCGGCGTCAAGGTCGCCAAGACCCCGGACGAGGCCTACGAGCACGCCCAGGCGATCCTCGGCCTCGACATCAAGGGCCACACGGTCAAGCGGGTCATGATCGCCCAGGGCGCGGACATCGCCGAGGAGTTCTACTTCTCGGTGCTGCTCGACCGGGCGAACCGCTCGTACCTCTCGCTCACGAGCGTCGAGGGCGGCATGGAGATCGAGCAGCTCGCCGTCGAGAAGCCCGAGGCCCTCGCCCGCGTCGAGGTGGACCCCCTGACGGGCATCGACGCCGCAGCCGGTCGTGCGATCGCCGAGCAGGCCGGGTTCCCGGCGGAGCTCGTGGACCAGGTCGCCGACGTCTTCGTCAAGCTCTACGACGTCTACAAGGGTGAGGACGCGACCCTCGTCGAGGTGAACCCGCTCGTCCGCACGGGCGACGGCCAGATCCTCGCGCTCGACGGCAAGGTCTCGCTCGACGAGAACGCCGACTTCCGGCACGAGGGCCACAAGGCGCTCGAGGACACCGCGAGCGAGGACCCGCTCGAGGCCAAGGCGAAGGCGCACGGTCTCAACTACGTCAAGCTCGACGGCCAGGTCGGCGTGATCGGCAACGGTGCGGGGCTCGTCATGTCGACGCTCGACGTCGTCGCCTACGCCGGTGAGCGCCACGGCGGCGTGAAGCCCGCCAACTTCCTCGACATCGGCGGCGGCGCCTCGGCCGAGGTCATGGCCAACGGCCTCGACGTCATCCTCGGCGACCCCCAGGTGAAGAGCGTCTTCGTGAACGTCTTCGGCGGCATCACCGCCTGCGACGCCGTCGCGAACGGCATCGTCGCCGCGCTGGGCATCCTCGGCGACGCGGCCACCAAGCCGCTCGTCGTGCGCCTCGACGGCAACAACGTGGAAGAGGGTCGTCGGATCCTGGCGGAGGCAGCGCACCCGCTCGTCACCGTCGCCGCGACCATGGACGACGCGGCCGAGCAGGCCGCCGAACTCGCCGCCGCAGCGGCCTGAAGGGACTGACCATGTCGATCTTCCTCAACAAGGACTCCAAGGTCATCGTCCAGGGCATCACCGGCGGCGAGGGCACCAAGCACACCGCGCTCATGCTCAAGGCCGGCACGCAGGTCGTCGGTGGCGTCAACGCCCGCAAGGCCGGCACCACCGTGACCCACGGCGACGTCGAGCTGCCGGTGTTCGGCTCGGTGCGCGAGGCCATCGACACCACCGGTGCCGACGTCTCCATCGTCTTCGTGCCGCCGGCGTTCGCGAAGGACGCCGTGACGGAGGCCATCGACGCCGAGATCCCGCTCGTGGTCGTCATCACCGAGGGCATCCCCGTGCAGGACTCCGCGGAGTTCTGGGCGCACGCCAAGGCCCTCGGTGGCAAGACCCGCATCATCGGCCCGAACTGCCCCGGCATCATCACCCCCGGGGAGTCGCTCGTCGGCATCACCCCGGCGACGATCACCGGCAAGGGCCCGATCGGGCTCGTCTCGAAGTCGGGCACGCTGACCTACCAGATGATGTACGAGCTGCGTGACCTGGGCTTCTCGACCGCCATCGGCATCGGCGGCGACCCGGTCATCGGTACCACGCACATCGACGCGCTCGCCGCGTTCGAGGCCGACCCCGAGACCGAGGCGATCGTCATGATCGGCGAGATCGGCGGCGACGCCGAGGAGCGTGCGGCCGACTACATCAAGGCGCACGTCACCAAGCCGGTCGTCGGCTACGTCGCGGGCTTCACCGCGCCCGAGGGCAAGACGATGGGCCACGCCGGCGCGATCGTGTCCGGCTCCGCCGGGACGGCCGAGGCGAAGAAGCAGGCGCTCGAGGCCGCTGGCGTCAAGGTCGGCAAGACGCCGTCGGAGACCGCGGCGCTGCTGCGCGAGGTGGTCGCGAGCAAGTAGCGCTCGCAGGTCCGGACGGACGGACGGGAGGCGC
>NZ_MJGR01000008.1:0-28806 GCF_001865105.1 Curtobacterium sp. MCBA15_016 | reverse complement strand
ACCGCGCCTCCCGTCCGCTCCGGTGCCGGACGTTCTCCACAGCAGCCGCGCGGCTGCCGCGGGTTGCGCGGCGGAGCACGTATCCTCGCTGCGATGAACCGCCTGGGAACCGCAGTGCTCGCCGCGATCGAGGCGGTCGTGACGGTCGGCGTCGGCATCGGGATCGCCCTCGTGCCGCTGACGCTCCTGTGGGGCTTCGAGTACGGACTCCAGGTCGACTGGGACGTGTTCTGGAAGGCCACGGGGAGCGTGTGGCTCGTCGGGCACGGGGTCGACGTGTCGTTCGTGCTCGGCTCGGCGCTCGCGAGGTCGTCCGGCGTGAGCGGCGCCACCGACCCGATCCACGTGACGCTCGCGGCGCTCGGGTTCGCCCTCGTGACCGCCTGGCTCGCCGGACGTGCCGGGCGCCGGTTCGCCGAGACCGAGCACCGCACGACCGGGCTCCTCGTCGGCACCGGCGTCGTCGCCGTCCTCGGGCTCCTCGTCGCACTGTCGTCCCGGTCCGCGGCGACCGTGCCGACGCTCTGGCAGGCGATCGTCCTCCCGGCGCTCTGGTTCGGGATCCCCGCACTCGTCACGAGCGAGGTGTGCCGACGGCGACGGGGGCTCCCGGCCGACCCGGTCACCGGGCGCGTGCTCGACCAGCTCGACCGTGTCCCGACCGCCTGGCGTGCGATCGCGGCGTTCGGCCTCCGTGCCGGCACCGCCGCGACGGCTGCGGTCGTCGCCGTCGCCGGGGTCGTCGTCGCCTTCCTGCTCTTCGCCTCCTTCGCCGAGGTCATCTCCCTGTACGAGCGGTCGCACGCCGGCGTGGTCGGCGGGATCGCCCTGACGGTCGGCCAGCTCGCGTTCCTGCCGGACTTCGTCGGCTGGGCGACGTCGTGGCTCGTCGGGCCCGGCTTCGCGATCGGGACCGGTTCCAGCGTGTCGCCGATCGGCACGACGCTCGGGCCGATCCCCGGCCTGCCGGTGTTCGGCGCGCTCCCGGCGTCCGGGCACGCGTTCGGCCTGGTCTGGGTCCTCGTGCCGGTCGTGGCCGGGTTCGCGGCCGGCGGCCTCCTGCGCCCCCGGCTCGTGCAGGCCCTCGGCAGTGCGAACTCCGCCCTGCACCGGGCGCTCGGCGGCGTCGCGGCGGGCATCGTCGCCGGTGTGCTGACCGGGCTCGTGGCGTGGCTCTCGGCGGGGTCGTTCGGCCCGGGCCGCCTGGCCGACGTCGGTCCGCACGCGCTGGTCGTCGGGGCCTTCGCGGCCCTCGAAGTCGGTGTGCCCGCCGTGGTGGCGCTCGCGGCCGGCAGCGACCTCGTCCGGATGCCCGAGCGCGGGTGGGCCCGGGAACAGTGGCACGAGACGGACGACGGCCCTGCGGACGCCGATACCGAGGCCGCTGCCGACGGCTCGCTGCTCGCCGCACTCGACCGCGCCGGTGCCGGTCGGACCACCGACGTGCACCGCTTCGTGGTCGAGGAGACGCACGGCGGCACCACGGCCGAGGCCGCACGCGCGGACGACGCCCAGGCCGACGGCGGCCGCGCCGACGGTGCCCACGGCGGCGACGCCCGGGGCCTGCCGGGGCGCGGCGGACCCGAAGAGGGCGATCGGGCACGCGTCGCCGCCACGCGGTACGACCGCGACGATGCGACCGTGGGCCGCGTCCCGGGCAGTGGCCCGCGGGGGTCGGGGAACGGCACCGAGGGCGGGAACGGGCCGGGGACCGGGGCTGACCGCAGCGCGCGGACCGAGCCGACCCGCACCGCGACCGAGGCGGGCGGCCCGGCGGAGTCGAGCCGCGCCTCCCGAACGGCACCCGACCCCGCACCGGGCCGCGACCCGGACGCTGACGTCGCACTGCCGGACTGGGCCCGCACCGTCGCCGTCGCTGCCGACCGGGTGCCCGCCGACCGCGTCACCGATCGACCGCGTGCCACCGGCCGCGGGGGAGTCGGCGCGATCCGCGACCGCCTGCGCGGAGCGGCCGACGGCGTCCGCGAGCGCGCCGGCGACCTGCGCGACCGGGTCACGGGATCCGACGTCGACCGCGAGCCGGACGAGGCCGCCACCGCCGTGCCGCGTGCGCCGGGGACGGAGCCGCAGCCCGCGTTCCCCTGGAGCACCGAGGAGTTCGTCGCGGGTCGCGACGACGTCGACGACCGTCACGGCGACCGGCACGAGGACCGGGCCCGTGCCGAGGGCGGCTCGGTGCCGTCCGCGCCGACCGTGCAGCAGCAGCGGTGGGACGCCACGGACCAGATCCCCGAGGACGAGCTGCCGTGGTGGCGCCGGCCGAAGGACGACCGGTGACCGCAGCCCGGTAGGGTTGTCCCGTGCTCGAACTGGTCGTCCTGATCTCCGGTGCCGGCTCGAACCTCCGGGCCCTGCTCGAGGCGACCCTCGACGCGGAGTACCCCGCCCGGGTCGTCGCCATCGGTGCCGACCGCGACGCCGAGGGGCTCGGTCTGGGCGAGGAGTTCTCCATCCCGACGTTCACGGTGCCGTTCTCGCGGTTCGACTCGCGCGAGGAGTGGGGCCGTGAGCTCGCCGCCCAGATCCGGCCGTGGTCGCCGGACCTGCTCGTGCTGTCGGGCCTCATGCGGCTGCTGCCGCCGGCGGTCGTCTCCGAGTTCGGCCCCGCGGTGATCAACACGCACCCCGCGTACCTGCCCGAGTTCCCGGGCGCCCACGGCGTGCGGGACGCCCTGGCCGCCGGCGTGGAGCAGACCGGTGCGAGCGTGATCCAGGTCGACGACGGCGTCGACAGCGGTCCGATCCTCGCCCAGGAGCGCGTCCCCGTGCTCCCCGGCGACTCCGAGTCGACGCTGCACGACCGGATCAAGCCGGTCGAGCGACGCCTGCTCATCCAGACCATCCTCGACATCGCCAACGGCACCACCGACCTGAAGGGCACCCCGAGCGCATGAGCGTGCACGCAGCCGACCCCAGCCTGTACCGCGACCGGGACCTCGTCCCCGTGCGGCGGGCGCTCATCTCGGTGAGCGACAAGTCCGGCCTGCTCGAGCTCGCCGGGGCGCTCGCCGACGCCGGTGTCGAGATCGTGTCGACCGGTTCCACGGCGCAGACCATCCGCGACGCCGGGTACGCCGTCACGGACGTGTCGAGCGTCACGGGCTTCCCGGAGTCGCTCGACGGCCGGGTGAAGACGCTGCACCCGTCGGTGCACGCCGGGCTCCTCGCCGACCTCCGACTCGAGTCGCACGAGCAGCAGCTCGCCGACCTCGGCATCGAGCCGTTCGAGCTCGTGGTGGTCAACCTGTACCCGTTCGTCGAGACGGTGGCCTCGGGTGCCGACACCGCGACCGTGGTCGAGAACGTCGACATCGGCGGCCCCGCCATGGTCCGCGCCTCGGCGAAGAACCACCCGAACGTCGCGATCGTCGTGTCGCCGTCGTCCTACGCCGAGGTGGTCGAGGCCGTCCGCGCCGGCGGGACCACGCTCGAGCTGCGGAAGCGCCTCGCCGCCCAGGCCTTCGCGCACACCGCCGCGTACGACACCGCGGTCGCCGGCTACTTCGCGAGCGACGTCGTGGCGGACGCCGCGGCACCGACCACGAGCGGGGACATCGAGACGCCGGGGTCGTTCGACGAGCACCTGACGGCGGACGCCGACCTCGCGGCGACGCTCCGGTACGGCGAGAACGCCCACCAGGCCGCGGCGCTGTACACGAGCGCCGGTGGCACCGGGATCGCCCAGGCGGCGCAGCTGCACGGCAAGGAGATGTCGTACAACAACTACGTCGACGCCGATGCCGCCGTCCGCGCGGCCTACGACTTCGCCGAGCCCGCCGTCGCGATCATCAAGCACGCCAACCCGTGCGGGATCGCGATCGCCCCGGCGGACGCGGCCGACCCGATCGCCGCGGCGCACGCCGCTGCGCACGCGTGCGACCCGCTCTCGGCGTTCGGCGGGGTCATCGCCGCCAACCGACCCGTCACGAAGCAGATGGCCGAGACGGTCGCCGACATCTTCACCGAGGTCGTCGTCGCGCCGGCCTTCGACCCCGAGGCGATCGAGATCCTCTCGCGGAAGAAGAACATCCGCCTGCTCACGCTGCCGACCGACTTCGCCCTCGCTCCGCGTGAGGTCAAGCAGATCTCCGGCGGGTTCCTCGTGCAGGACGCCGACCGCTTCACCGCGTTCGACCAGTCCACGTGGACCCTCGTCGCGGGCGAACCGGCCGACGAGCAGACCCTGGCCGACCTCGCCTTCGCGTGGAAGGCGAGCCGTGCGGTGAAGTCGAACGCGATCCTCCTGGCGAACCAGGGCGCGAGCGTCGGCGTCGGCATGGGTCAGGTGAACCGGGTCGACTCGTGCCACCTCGCGGTGAACCGTGCGGGTGAGCGCGCCACGGGCAGCGTCGCGGCCTCCGATGCCTTCTTCCCCTTCGCGGACGGGCTGCAGGTGCTCCTCGACGCGGGCGTCCGTGCGGTCGCCCAGCCCGGTGGGAGCGTGCGCGACGACGAGGTCATCGCCGCGGCCACGGCTGCCGGCGTGACGATGTACTTCACGGGCGAGCGGCACTTCTTCCACTGAGTCGAACAACGGGCAACTCCGGGAAACGCTTGCGCACCACGTTCGACTGTGAATAGTCTGTAAGGCTCCGCGACAGGCACGCCGACGGCCCCAGTGTCCACGACAGACACCGGCCGGCGGCACCGCGGACACAACGGTGACGATGACGACGACTGGAGTGACGATGAACACGACGACCGGAACCGTGGCGACGGCTGCCCGTGCGGGTCTCGTGCTCTTCGTGGGGACCGCTCCCGACGCACGACCGTTCGGTGGGGCACGTGGCATCCGCCCGCGTCCCGCACACGCGGCCGTCGCGCCGTACCCCCACCGGGGTGCGCCCGCCGTCACGGCACCGCTGTCCGCGTAGGGCTGCCTCCCACAGCCAGCGACGAGCCGTCGGCACCGCCCGACGACGACGAGCACGCGACGAGCCGCCGCGACACCAGCGACGACGACGAGCACGGGCCAGCGCGAGCCCACGCCTGAACCCGGGGGACGACTGTCTCCCGGTGCACTCCGACCGAACCGACGCCGCGCGCGACGCGGCGGCGGGCGACCGCGACGAGGACCGAGCACGCCCCACCGGGGTGGGCACGGCCCGGGACGCGACCGACCCGCTCGGCCGACGACCACCACGCAACGGACACCGAGCCTCCAGACCGACGGCTGCGACAGCAGCGGCCGATCCAGAGGGTCTCGGCACGACGCACGAGGACGCAATCCATGTCCAAGACGCCAGACCAGGCGCGCCCGTCCACCGACCGCCCCTCGACCTTCCGCGCGATCGCGCGGATCTACCCCTACGTGAAGCCCTACCAGGGCCGGCTCATCGGCGGCATGTTCGCCGCCATGGGCGCCTCCCTGGTCGCGCTCGCGATCCCCTACGTCCTGCAGTGGCTCGTCGACGGCCCGCTGTCCTCGAAGGACTCCGCACAGATCTGGCCCGCGGGCCTCGGTGTGCTCGCGCTCGGCGTGCTCGAGGCGTTCTTCATCGCGTCCCGGCGTCGGATGGTCATGCGGCCGTCGACGCGCATCGAGACGAGCATGCGGAACGCGCTCTACGCGAAGCTGCAGGACCTGCCGGTGGCGTTCCACGACCGGTGGGAGTCCGGGCAGCTGCTGTCCCGTTCCGTGTCCGACCTGTCGCTGATCCGCCGGTGGCTGGCCTTCGGCGTCGTGCTGCTGGTGGTCAACATCGTGACGATCGTCGTCGGCTTCGTCGTGCTGTTCACCTTCGGGTGGCTGCTCGGCCTGGTGTTCCTCGTCGCGTCGATCCCGCTGTGGATCAACGGCCTGCTGTTCGAACGTCGGTACTCCGTCGTCGCGCGCCGCAGCCAGGACCAGGTCGGCGACCTCGCCACGAGCGTCGAGCAGTCGGTGCACGGCATCCGCGTGCTCAAGGCGTTCGGCCGCGGTCGCTACAAGCTCGACGAGTTCAGCGAGCAGGCCGAGGCGCTGCGCGGCACCGAGATCGAGAAGGCGAAGGCGATCGCGGGCATCTGGCTGTGGCTGCTGCTCGTGCCCGACGTCGCGTTCGCGCTCTGCCTGCTCGCCGGCATCTGGCTCGCGAGCCAGGGGGAACTGTCCGTCGGGCAGCTGTTCGCGTTCTTCGCGACGGCGACGGTGCTCCGGTTCCCGATCGAGTCGATCGGCTTCCTGCTCTCGATGACGTTCGACACGCGCACCGCGGTCGACCGCTTCTTCGAGGTCATGGACTCGGAGAACACGATCACGGACCCCGAGCACCCGGAGACGATCACGGAGCCGCACGGTGCGCTGTCGTTCAACGGCGTGCACTTCCGGTACCAGGACTCCCCGCCGCAGTTCCCGGACCTCATCAACGGGGTCGACCTGCAGCTCCGACCCGGTGAGACCATGGCGCTCGTCGGGCTGACCGGCTGCGGCAAGACCACGCTGCTGTCGCTCGTGCCACGGCTGTACGACGTCACGGGCGGCTCCGTGACGATCGACGGCGTCGACATCCGCTCGCTGACCCGTGCGGAGCTGCGTCGCCACGTCGGTGTCGCGTTCGAGGACGCCACGCTGTTCTCGACGACCGTGCGCGAGAACGTGCTGCTCGGTCGCCCGGACCTGGCCGGCGACGAGGCCGAGGCCCTCATGCGCGAGGCCCTCGACATCGCCCAGGCGTCCTTCGTGGACGACCTGCCCGACGGGGTCGACACCCGTGTCGGCGAAGAGGGCCTGTCCCTCTCCGGCGGGCAGCGGCAGCGCCTGGCGCTCGCCCGTGCGATCGCGGCGCGGCCGTCGGTGCTCGTCCTCGACGACCCGCTGTCCGCGCTCGACGTCGACACCGAGGCGCGGGTCGAGGCCGGTCTCCGCCGCGTCCTCGCCGAGACCACGTCGCTCATCGTGGCGCACCGCCCGTCGACCGTGACGCTCGCCGACCGGGTGGCGCTCATGGAGAACGGCGTCGTCACGGCCGTCGGCACCCACTCGGAGCTGATGGCGAACAACGACCACTACCGCTACGTCATCTCGTCGCTCGACGACGACGACGCCACCGCACGAGAGGAGGCGATGGCATGAGCCAGCAGGAGAAGAACCTCCCGGTCGACACGTCGGCCGGTCCAGGAGGCGCGGATCCCGTCGTCGACGACATCGCCGACACGCAGGCTGCCGCGCCCGTCACCGCGTCGATCACCACGCTCGGCGTGCGCGGCGAGGAGCGCGAGGACTTCACCAAGGCGGAGAGCAAGCGCCTGCGGCGCCGCTCCCTCGCCCTGCTCGGGTCGCTCGCCGCGCCGCTCAAGGCCCGGCTCGTCGTCCTCGCCGTCGTGGTCGTGGTCTCGACCGCGGGCACGGTCGCGGGTCCGGCGCTCATCGCCTGGGGCATCGACAACGCGCTGCCGGCGGTGATGGAGCAGAACGACTGGGTGCCGGCGTTCGGCGTCGTCGCGACGTACATCGTCGTGGCGGTGCTCGGTGCCGTGCTCACGGCCTGGTACACGGTGCTGGCGGCGCGGATCAGCCAGGCGATCCTGTTCGACCTGCGCAAGCGGGTGTTCCTGCACACGCAGCGGCTCTCGCTCGAGTTCCACGAGACCTACACGTCCGGTCGGATCATCTCCCGCCAGACGAGTGACCTCGACTCGATCCGCGAGCTGCTCGACTCCGGGCTGAACCAGCTCATCCAGGGCGTGCTGTACATGGTGTTCACCGCCATCGCGCTCGTGGCGCTCGACCCGACGTCCGGGCTCGTGCTCGCGGTGTCGCTCGTGCCGCTGTGGTTCCTGATCCGCTGGTTCCAGTCCAACTCGCAGACGCTGTTCCGCGCCACCCGTGTCACCTCGGCGCGCGTGATCGTGCACTTCGTCGAGACGATGACGGGCATCCGGGCGGTGCAGGCGTTCCGCAAGGAGTCCCGCAACCGCGACGAGTACGGCGGCTACGTCGAGGACTACCGGCAGGCGAACACGAAGGTGTTCAACCTGTTCGGGACCTTCGACCCGGTGCTCGTGCTCATCGGCAACGTCACGCTGGCCGCGGTCGTCGTCGTCGGTGGCTTCCGGATCGTCGGCGGGACGCTCGAGGTCGGCGCGCTGCTCGCGGTCGCGCTGTACGCCAAGCGCTTCTTCGACCCGGCCCAGGAACTCGCGATGTTCTACAACGGGTACCAGTCGGCATCGGCCGCGATGGAGAAGATCTCGGGCGTGCTCGAGGAGCGGCCGAGCGTGCCGGACCCCGCGAAGCCGGTGAAGCTGCCGGACGCCACCGGGCGGATGGACTTCGACGACGTCGTGTTCGCCTACAACAAGGGCAAGGTCGTCCTGCCCGAGTTCGACCTGCACATCCCGGCGGGGCAGACGATCGCGCTCGTCGGGTCGACCGGTGCCGGCAAGTCGACGCTCGCCAAGCTCATGGCGCGCTTCTACGACCCGTCGCAGGGTTCGGTGAAGCTCGACGGCGTGGACCTGCGGGACCTCGACACGAAGGACATGCGCCGCGCGATCGTCATGGTCACGCAGGAGGCGTACCTGTTCTCCGGCACCGTCGCGGACAACATCGCGCTCGGCAAGCCGGGGGCGTCACGGTCCGAGATCGAGTCGGCGGCGAAGGCGGTCGGCGCGCACGAGTTCATCATGGCGCTGCCCGACGGGTACGACACCGACGTGAACAAGCGCGGTGGCCGGGTGTCGGCCGGGCAGCGGCAGCTCCTGTCGTTCGCCCGGGCGTTCATCGCGGACCCGAAGGTGCTCATCCTCGACGAGGCCACGGCGTCGCTCGACATCCCGTCGGAGCGACTCGTGCAGGAGGGGCTCGAGACGCTGCTCGCCGACCGGACCGCGGTGATCATCGCGCACCGGCTGTCGACCGTGGCGATCGCGCACCGGGTGCTCGTGATGGAGTACGGCCGGATCGTCGAGGACGGCACCCCGGACGACCTCATCGCCGGGACCGGACGGTTCGCGCAGCTGCACGCGGCCTGGCGGGACTCGCTCGTGTAGCGGCACCGTCGATCGGCACTGTCGATCGGCACTGTCGGACGAACCACGGATCCGACGTGGAACCACGCACTCGCGCTGGTTCCACGTCGGATTCGTGGTTCCACGTGGTTGGGTTGACCCATGAGCGACGACAGCGTGCAGCCCGGCGGCGTGGCCCTGCGCGACCCCTTCTACGGGGCACCCTTCACCGAGGCCGTCCGGCGGTTCTGGCGGAAGTACACCGTGTTCACCGGGCGGGCCTCCCGTTCCGAGTTCTGGTGGTGGTGGATCACGTCGCTCGCGATCGGCCTGGTGCTGCAGCTCGTGCCACAGGTCTTCACGCCGGACACCCCGGTGCTCGAGAACCCGGTCGGCTCCTACCTGTTCGTGCTGTGGGGGTTGGCGACGCTGATCGGGTCCCTCGCCCTCGGCGCCCGACGGCTGCACGACGCGAACCTCTCCGGCTTCTGGCAGTTCCTGCACGTGGTGGTCGGCATCGGCTCGCTCGTGCTCTTCGTCATGTGCCTGCTGCCGTCGAACCCGAAGGGCACACGCTTCGACGCGTGATAGCGCCGCTCAGAACGGGTCGTCCGCGTCCGTGGCCGGTGACCAGCGCGCCCGACGCATGTCGATCCTCCAGGTCGTCGTCCCCTGCACGAGCGGGGTGCCCTCGGCGCGGTAGTGCTCGTGCGCCCGGGCCTCGTGGTGCACCGGGGGCAGACCGCCGGACCGCACCACGCGCCACCACGGCAGGTCGGAGCCCTCGTGCGCCATGACCTTGCCGACGGCACGCGACGCCCGGGAGCCGAGCGCCGCGGCCACGTCGCCGTAGGTCATCACGTGACCTGCCGGGATGAGCCGGACGACCTCGGCGACGGCTGCGCCGAAGTCGTCGGGGGAAGCCTCGGTCACACCAACTGCAGGACCGCGAAGTGGTCGCCGTACTGGGTCTCGCGCACCACCTCGAACCCGACGGCGCGGAAGAACGCCTCGGGGCTGTCGTCGCCACCGGGTTCGTACACGACGGTGAGGCGCTCGAGCCCACGGCTGCGGGCCTCGTCGGCGAGGCCGTGCACCGCGAAGCGACCGACGCCCCGGCCCTGTGCCGTCGCGGACACGTTGACCCGCCAGATCGCGCTGCGCAGTTCTTCCTCGGCGTTGTCCTCGTCGAAGGTGCCGATGATCATGCCGACGACCTCGTCGCCGTCGAGGACCACGCGCGTCCACGCCGAGCTCGGCTTCACGTCCGACTCCGCGACGCCGTAGGTCGTCGGCTGCACGAACTGCTCCTGCCCGGGCTTGAGCGTCAGGGAGTTCGCCGCCGCAGCGGTCGACGCGGAGAGTTCTTCGAGGCGGAGGTCCGTCATGCCGCTCAGGGTAGCCGTGCGACCCGTGTGGGGGCCAATACCGATCCCAACGCATGACATGTAATATGTCAACATCATGACCTTCGATCGACGGATCCGCCACGACCTCACCGCGTTGCGGGCAGTCGCCGTCCTGCTCGTCGTCTGCGTCCACGCGTTCGGCGTCCCGATCGGCGGGTGGGTCGGCGTCGACGTGTTCTTCGCGCTCTCCGGGTACCTGCTCGCGCGATCGATGGTGTCCGAACGAGTGCGAACCGGACGCTTCGCACTCGGCGGCTTCCTCCGCCGCCGTTTCTGGCGGCTGTTCCCGGCAGCGGTGCTGACCCTCGCCGTCGTGGCGATCGGCGCTGTGGTCGCGCTCCGCCAGCCGCTCGCCGCGTCCGTCCTGCGCGATTCGGGAGCGGCCGCGCTCGGCATCGTGAACTGGGTGTTCCTCGGCCGTGACGCTGACTACTGGGCGTCGGCGTCCTCGACGTCCCCCCTCCAGCACTTCTGGTCGCTCAGTGTCGAGCTCCAGTTCTACGTCGTGTTCCCGCTGCTCGTGGCGGTCCTCTGGCGATCGCTCCGTCGACCCGACGCCGTCTCGGTGCGACGCATCGCCGTCGCGGCCTCGGTGCTCGTGCTCGTCGCGTCCGTGGCCTGGGCCGCGTCGGCGGGGACGACCGCGCCAGCAGCCTCGTACTTCGACACGGGATCGCGTCTCTGGGAACTGGCCGCCGGAGCCGCCCTCGGAGCACTCTCGGTCCCAGTCGGTGCGCGGACGCAGCGCGTGCCGGCCTGCATCCGCGTCGGCGGCGTCCTGTCCGGGCTCGGGATCATCGGGGTCGCCGCCCTCACCGCCCCTGGTGCGGATGCCGTCCCGGTCCCCGACGCGGTCCTGGCGGTCGTGGGAACGATCGTGGTGCTCGTCTCCGGGCAGGGGCTTCCTCCGCTCCCTGTCCTCCGGTGGCGCCCGGTGCAGTGGGTCGGCGGAGCGTCCTACTCGATCTACCTCTGGCACTTCCCGGCGATCGTCGCGGCGGCGTACGTCTTCCCTGAGCAGCGAGCGGTCGCCGGGAGCGCGGCCGTCCTCGTCGGGCTCGTCCTCGGCGGACTGTCGCGCCGCTGGGTGGAACTCCCGGCGATGCGGGTCGGACGCCGACCCTGTGCGACCGTCCGCGTCGTCGCCTCGGTCGCGTCGTTCGCGGTGGTGGCGTTCGGGACGGGTACGCTCACGGCAGCCCCGACCCCGCAGACCGAGCGGGTCGGCGACGGGGTGGCCAGCGCGGTCGCCGAACCCTGGACCCCGCGGTCCCTCGGTGCCGCGCTCGGGAATGGTCTCCGGTCGGAACGGTGGCCGGTCGGACTCACCCCGGCGCTGGACGAACTGGTGCCGGGGCCGCCGCAAGGGTACGAGGCGTGCGACCGGACTGTCATCGGCGATCCCGGGTCGTGTCGCTTCGCGGCGGATGATCCCGTCCGACAGGTCACGGTCGTGGGGAGCTCCGTGGGGGTCGCCCTGATGCCCGCGGCTGTCGGGGCCTTCGGACATGACTCGATCGTGCGCGGGTTGACCGCCAGCGGCTGTCCGATGCTCGACATCGCCGTGCGCGGGAAGTCAGACGACGATCGCAGGCGGTGCAATGAGCAACGAGCCGCGGCCATCGACGAGATCAACGAGACGACGCCGGACATCGTGGTCGTCACCCACGGGTACGACGGGGTCGCGCAGCTCGTCGGGCGCCCGAGTCTGCCCGAAGCTGCGCGCGAGTGGGAAGCCGCCGCCGGTCGGTTCGTCGACGCCGTCGCCGGCTCGGGTGCCCGGGTCGTCTTCGTCGCCGCGGTGCCGCAGGGCGGGGACCCGTCGCAGTGTGCGGCGTTGCGGCTGAACGGCCCGGACGCGTGCACCTCGGAACTGTCGGACGCGTACCAGCTCGGAGCCGCTGCCGAGCGTCGAGTCGCCGAGTCCCGGGCGGGCGTGGACTTCGTCGATTCGAGCGGCTGGTACTGCGTCGACGGCCGCTGCCCGGTCCTCGCGGACGACGTCCTGATCCGGAAGGACGGCCAACACATCACGCGCGAGTTCTCCGAGCGTCTCGCCGTGGTCCTCCGCGAAGCGGTACTCGCCGAGAGGTGACAGCGCGGTATGGTCGCGGCATGGCAGAGCATCGACGCGGGGCGAACCTCCCGTCGATCGGCGGGTTCAACCGGACGGTGGTGCTCGACGCCGTGCGCCGCTCGCCGGACGGCCTGAGCCGCGTCGAGCTCGCCTCCCGTACGGGCCTCAGCGCGCAGACCGTGTCGAACGTCACGCGGTTCCTCATCGAGGCGGGGATGATCGCCGAGTCCGGCACGGTCGTGTCCGGTCGCGGCAAGCCCCGCACGATCCTGCGACTCGAGGCCGGCAGCCGCTACGCCGTCGGGGTGCACGTGGACCCGGCCGTCGTGACGTACGTGCTGCTCGACCTGGCGGGCACCGTGGTCGCGTCGAGCACCACGTCGACCCCGACCGCGGACGACCCGTCCGAGGTCGTCCGGACCATCGCGACCGCGATCGACGAGCTCGTCTCGGGCGCCCGCGTCGACGTCGAGGCCGTGCTCGGGGTCGGCATCGCCAGCCCCGGACCCATCGACGTCGACGCCGGCGTGGTGCTCGACCCGCCCTTCCTGCCGCGGTGGCGCGACGTCCCCCTGCGCGACGCGCTCGCCGAGGCGACCGGGTACCCGGTGCTCCTCGAGAAGGACGTCACGGCGGCCGTGGTGGGGGAGATGTTCCTCGCCGGGGAGTCCTCCGCGCGGAACTTCGCCTTCGTGTACTTCGGCACGGGCTTCGGCGTGGGCCTCGCCGTCGACCACGAGCCCGTCCGCGGGGTCGGGTCGAACGCCGGCGACGCCGGGCACATCATGGTCGACCAGGGCTCGCTCGCCGGGACGCCGGACGGCGAGGGCACGCGGGGCGAGGTCGGCGCGGCGGTGGCACCGGACCGCCTGGTGCACATCGCGCAGGCCCGGGGGCTCGCGCTCGGCGGCGCACCCGCGGACGTCGCGGCGGTCGACCGCGCCTGGGACGCACTCGGCGCGGCGATCGACGCCGAGGACCCGGTCGCCGTGGGGCTCGCGGCCGAGGCGGGGACCGTGATGGGCAACGCCGTCGTCCTCATCGTGAACCTGCTCGACATCGACCGCGTGGTGTTCGGCGGCCCGTTCTGGTCGCGGATCGCGAGCGCGGCCCTGCCCGCTGCGCGCGAGGCGATCGTCGGTTCGCCGCTGCTCGTGCCGAAGCACCCCGTCGTCGTGACCGAGAGCGGTCGCGGAGCGGACGTGGCCGCGGTCGGCGCGGCCTGCCTCGTCCTCGACGCGGCGCTGTCGCCGCGGGCGAGCACCCTCCTCATCCGTCGCTGACGGGGGTCGGTCGCGACCAGCCCGTGACGGGAGGCGCGGTGCAGGCCCGACCCGCGCCTCCCGTCCGGCACACGGTGCCGTTCCCCGTGTCGCGCGCGACACCTGTCGTTCACCTCGCCGCCACCGGCCGGATGCCCGGATGCTGAACAGTCGTGCAGGTCCCCCCCGAACTCCTGAGAAGGACTCTGCATGCATCCCCGTGCTCTGCGCCTCGGCGCGTCCGTCGCCGCCGCCCTCGTCGTCGCCGCCGGCGTGCTGACGACGTCGCCCGCCTCCGCTGCCGTCGGTGACGACGACCCGTCCGTGGGCGCCGCGAGCCCGAACGGACTCGTCGTGAACGAGGTCGAGTCGAACGGCGACGACACCGACTGGGTCGAACTGCGGAACACCTCGTCGGCGGCGATCGACCTGTCCGGGTACGCGTTCCTCGACGACGACAGCTCGCACGAGGCGTACGTCCTGCCCGCCGGTTCGACCATCGCCGCCGGCGGGTACTTCGTCATCGACCAGGTGTCGGCGACCGCTCCCGGCTTCGACTTCGGGCTCGGCGGCGCCGACACCGCCAGGGTGTACGACCCGGCCGGCGACCTCGTGCTGCGGTACTCGTGGACGGCGCACGCCGCGGTGACGTACGGGCGCTGCCCGGACGGGACCGGCGCGCTCGTGGACACCACGGCGTCGACCAAGGGTGCGGCGAACGACTGCTCCTCGCCGGTGCGCATCAACGAGGTGGAGTCCGACGGTGGGAGCCCGGGCGACTGGGTCGAGCTGACGAACGTCGGGACGACCACGGTCGACCTCGGCGGGTACGTGTTCCGGGACAGCGACGACACGCACGCGTACACGATCCCGACCGGGACGACCGTCGCACCGGGTGGCTTCACCGTCCTCGACGAGCAGGACTTCGGGGTCGGGCTGGGCAAGGCGGACTCGGCGCGGGTGTTCGATCCTCGTGGCGACGTCGTCGACTCGTACACGTGGACCGCGCACGCCGCGACGACGTACGGCCGGAACCCGGACGGCACCGGCGCGTTCGCGGAGACCTCGGCGCCGACCAAGGGCACCGCGAACCGGTTCGCCGGGATCGTCACCGCCGAGGCCTGGCCCGGCGGTCCGGACGAGCGGGTGCTCGACGACGAGGACACCTTCACCGGTGACCTGAGCGGCATCGACTGGACGACGTCGGCTTCGGCTGCCGGGCAGCTCTGGGCCGTGCAGAACGGCGACGGGCTGCTCTACCACCTCGTGTCCGACGGCGAGGGCGGATGGGCGCCCTCGAACGCGGCCGGTACGGAACTGCACTACGCCGACGGCTCCGGCACCCCGGATGCCGAGGGCGTCACCGTCACGTCGGACGACCCCGGCGCGGTCTACGTCTCGACCGAGCGGAACAACGACGTGTCCTCCACGAGCCGCCCGGCCGTGCTGCGCTTCGCCACCTCCGACGGCTCCCAGTCGACGCTGGACGCCACCGACGAGTGGAACCTCTCGGCGGACTTCCCCGGGCTCGGCGCGAACGCGGGCCTCGAGGGCGTCACCTGGGTCCCGGACTCCTGGCTCACCGCGCACGGCTTCGCGGACGAGCACACCGGCGCCGCGTACACGCCGGCGACCTACACCGGACACGGCGACGGGCTGTTCTTCGTCGGCGTCGAGGGCACGGCCAGCGTGTACGCGTACGCCCTGATGTCCGACGGTGCCTTCCAGCGGGTGGCCACGATCGCGACGCCGTTCTCCGTCGTCGCGGACGTCCAGTTCGACCCGACGCTCGACGCGCTCTGGGTGGTCTGCGACGACGCGTGCTCGGGCCGGACGGCGCTGTACGAGGTGGCCGACGGAGCCTTCGCGGCGACGACCGTGTACGAGGCGCCGTCGAACGTCGACCGGACGCTGGCGAACGAGGGCTTCGCGATCTCGGGTGTCTGCACGGGTGGCTCGCGGGCGACCTTCTACGCCGACGACAACGACACGGACGGGTTCTCGCTCCGGACGGGCACCTACCCGTGCGACTCGTCGACGCCGGGCGACGGCGGGACGCCGGGCGACGGTGGCACGACGCCGACGCCGACGCCGACGCCGACGCCGACGCCGGGTGGCGGGTCGACGCCCGCCCCGGGTGACACCGCGCCGGGTGGCTCCACCCCCGGAGCGGGCGCCTCGCCCTCGGCTGCGCCCGTCGCACCGTCCGAGTCGTCCCTGACCGAGGGGAACCGCGGCACGCTCACCGCCCCGGCCACGGCGCGCCCCGGCGAGACGATCACGATCGCCGTCGGCACCCGGTACGCCGGGCAGCAGGTGCACGTCTGGATGTTCTCCACGCCGACGCTGCTCGGGACCGCCACGGTCGCGGCGGACGGCACGGTCACGGCGACCATCCCGGCCGACGCCCCCGCAGGCGAACACCGCATCGTGGTGACCGCCGAGGACGGCACGGTGCTGGGCTGGACCACGATCACGATCGACCCCGTGACCGGTGCGCTGGCGTTCACGGGTGCCGAGGGGCTCGGGGTCGGCGCCGTGGCGGCGTTCCTGCTCCTGGCCGCCGGTGCGGGCGTGCTCGTGGTCCGTCGGCGCCGGGGGATCCCCGCCTCGGAGTGATCCGGTGAGCAGGAATGGTCGGGTTCGTGATGCGGACCCGACCATTCCTGCTCACGAACGCGCGCCCGCGGGCCGCGGCGCCCGCGAGGCCCACGCGCCCGCGGCGGTACGGTCGCAGGGTGCACAACGAGATCCTCCGGTACACCGCCTTCGCCGCCGAGCCGGGCGGCGGCAACCCCGCCGGCATCGTGCTCGACGCGGCCGACCTCTCCGACGACGAGATGCTCGCGATCGCGCAGGAGGTCGGGTACCCCGAGACCGCCTTCGTCACCGGGCAGACCGCCACGGGCCCGCGCCTGCGGTACTTCTCGCCGGCGGCCGAGGTGCCGTTCTGCGGCCACGCCACGATCGCCACGGCGGTGGTGCTCGCCGAGCGCGAGGGCCTCGGGCGCCGGGTCTTCACGACCGCCGCGGGGGAGATCGCCCTCGACGCCACGACCGCTCCGGACGGCAGCGTGCAGGTCGCGATGACGAGCGTCCAGCCGGCGTCCCGGCCGCTCGACCCCGACCTCCGCGACCGCCTGTTCGCCCTGCTCGGCCTGACGGTCGACGACGTCGCGGCGGGCTTCCCGGTGCTCGAGTCCTTCGCCGGCAACTGGCACCCGGTGATCGTCCTCGCCGACGTCGAGTTGTTCCACCAGTTCCGCTTCGCCCCGGAGCCCCTCGCGGCCCTCAAGCGCGAGGCCGGCTGGGCGGGGACGGTCACGGTCCTGCACCGCACCGACGCGCTGGAGTACGAGGCGCGCAACCTCTTCCCGGCCGGCCGGATCACCGAGGACCCGGCGACCGGTTCGGCGGCGGCGTCGACCGGCGCGTACCTGCGCGAGATCGGGGCCGTGCAGCCCGGCGACCGCGTGGTGATCCGGCAGGGACGCCACGTCGGACGGCCGAGCGTGCTGCTCGTCGACGTCCCGGCGACCGGCGGCATCACGGTCACGGGCGGTGCCACTCCGGTCTGAGCCGTCCGGGAGCGTGACCGAATCGACACGCCACAGCTCTTGACACGGATAAGTCAATACGGTGGAGTAATCCTGCGCGCGGGTGACGGAGCCCGCGAACATCCCGTGCAAAGGAGCACCGATGAAACGCCGCACCCGAATCATCGCCGGACTCGCAGCCGTGGCAGTCGCCGCGGTCGGTCTGGCTGGTTGTTCCAGCTCAGGCTCTGCCTCGAGCGACACCATCAAGATCGCGTACCAGAAGTTCGGTGCCTTCCAGCAGCTCGACGCCCAGATGAAGGTCGTCAAGAAGGAGTACGAGAAGGAGAACCCGGGCAAGAAGGTCGAACTCGTGCCGATCCAGGCGCAGGAGAACGACTACTACACGAAGCTCGCGCTCATGAACAAGGCGCCGGCGACCGCGCCGGACGTCATGTACGAGGACACCTTCCTCATCAAGGCCGACGCACAGGCCGGCTACCTCCTGCCGCTCGACAAGTACACGGCGAAGTGGAAGGACTGGAGCCAGTTCTACGACAACGCCAAGCAGGCCGGTGAAGGCGTCGACGGCAAGACCTACGGCATCCCGATGGGCACCGACACCCGGGCCCTCTGGTACAACAAGGACATCTTCAAGAAGGTCGGCCTGCCCGTCCCGTGGCAGCCGAAGACCTGGGACGACGTCCTCGCGGCCGCGAAGACCATCAAGGAGAAGGACCCGGGCGTCATCCCGTTCAACGTCTACTCCGGCAAGCCCCAGGGCGAGGCGTCGACGATGCAGGGCTTCGAGATGCTCCTGTACGGCGCGGACGGCTCCGGCAACACGCTCTACAAGGACAAGAAGTGGGTCACCGGCTCGAAGCAGTTCGAGGACTCGCTGCAGTTCATCAAGGACGTCTACCAGGGCGGCCTCGGCCCGACACCGCAGCAGGCACTCGACAGCCAGGTCGGCACGACGATCGCGCAGACGTGGCTCCCCAAGGGCCAGCTCGCGATCGACCTCGACGGGTCGTGGCAGTCGGGGACGTGGCTGAAGTCCGGCACCGCGCCGTGGCCCGAGTGGTCGGACGTGATGGGCCAGGCGCCGATGCCGACGCAGAACGGCCAGGAGCCGGGCTACAACTCGATGTCCGGTGGCTGGACCCTCGCGGTCGGCAAGAACTCGAAGAACCCGCAGGCCGCGTTCGACTTCATCTCGACCTTCCTCAACCAGAAGGGCTCGCTGAAGTACGACATCGAGAACAGCCAGATCGCCGTCCGCAAGGACGTCGCCGAGGACCCGACGTACGACGCGTCCAACCCGACGTTCAAGTTCTTCTCCGGGCTCGTGGAGCACACGAACTTCCGCCCGGCGACGAGTGAGTACTCCCAGGTGTCCAATGCCATCCAGGTGGCGATGGAGTCGGTCATGACCGGGCAGCAGACACCGAAGCAGGCGGCCGCCGCGTACGACAAGTCCGTCGAACAGGTGGTCGGCAAGGACAACATCGTCTCCGGCTGACGGGACGGCACCACCTGACGGACTGGAGGCGCGGCTCGCGTCGTGCGCCGCGCCTCCAGTCCGACCCCACCCACCTTCGGAACCCCCTCCGCACCCGGAAGGCAACCACTGTGTCCAGCACCCCCCTCGCGCCGACGTTGTCGGCGCCCGGTGCGCCGAAGCGCACCGATCCGCCGGTCCCGCGCAAGCGGAAGCCGCTGCGGAACGTGGGACGAGCGGTCCCGCTCCTCCCCGCCGTCGTCCTGCTCGTCATCTTCCTGCTCGGCCCGGTCATCTCGTCGTTCTACGGGTCGTTCACCAACTCGGCGCTGACCGGGGTCGGCGCCGCCGACCAGCAGTTCGTCGGCCTGAAGAACTACGTCGAGCTGTTCCAGGACCCGGACTTCCCGAAGTCCGTCATCCTCACCATCGTCTTCCTGCTCGCCTCGGCCGTGGTCGGGCAGAACGTGCTCGGCCTCGCGCTGGCGCTCCTCATGCGCAGTGCCCACAAGGTCGTCCGCGCCGTCGTCGGCACGTTCGTCGTCGCCGCGTGGGTGCTGCCCGAGATCGTGGCGTCGTTCGCGGCCTACGCGTTCTTCAACGACAAGGGGACGCTCAACGAGTTCCTCGCGTCGATCGGCATCACCGGGCCGAACTGGCTCTACACGTACCCGATGCTCGCCGTCATCCTCGCGAACATCTGGCGCGGCACCGCGTTCTCGATGCTCGTGTACTCCGCCGCCGTGCAGGAGGTCCCCGAGGAGATCACCGAGTCCGCCGAGGTCGACGGCGCCACCGGGTGGCAGCGCCTCGTCTACATCACCCTGCCGGTCATCCGTCGGTCGATCTCGACGAACCTCATGCTGACGACGCTGCAGACCCTGTCGGTGTTCACCCTCATCTACGTGATGACCGCCGGCGGCCCCGGGACGGACTCGTCCACGCTGCCGATCCTCGCCTACCAAGAGGCGTTCAAGTTCTCGCAGCTCGGCTTCGGGACGGCGATCGCCACGATCCTGCTCGTGGTCGGCGCGGTGTTCTCGATCATCTACATCAAGGCACTGAAGCCGGAGGTGGACTGATGGCCATCACAGCCCCGTCCCTCGACCAGACCACCACCCGTTCGGTGACCGCCCCGGGCTCGCTGCACATGACCTCCCCGCGGGGTCGGACCATGCGCTGGGTGTCGAACATCGTGCTGCTCGTCATCGCGGTGTGCTTCGCGGTGCCGTTGCTCTGGCTCGTGCTCGCCTCGGTCGACCCCGACGCGTCCCTGTCGGTGAAGGTGCCGTCGCAGTTCACGCTCGACAACTTCACGAAGGTCCTCACGCCGGAGCTGTCGTTCATCCCGCTCGCGAACAGCCTGCTCATCTCCGGCGGCACGGCGCTCGTCACCGTGGTGTTCGCACTGCTCGCCGCGTACCCGCTGTCCCGCTACAAGATGCGCGTCAACAAGCCCTTCCTGTACGGGATCCTGTTCGGCACCGGCCTGCCGATCACCGCCATGATGGTGCCGGTCTACGCGTTGTTCGTGTCGCTCAACCTCATCGACAACGTGTGGGGCTGCATCTTCTTCCTCGCCGCCACCTCGCTGCCGATGGCGATCTGGATGGCGAAGAACTTCATGGACTCGGTGCCGATCTCCCTCGAGGAAGCGGCGTGGACCGACGGCGCCTCGATGATGACGACGCTGACGCGCATCGTGATCCCGCTCATGCGCCCGGGCATCGCCGTGGTGTTCATCTTCGTGTTCATCCAGGCGTGGGGGAACTTCTTCGTCCCCTTCGTCCTGCTGCTCTCGCCCGACAAGGTGCCCGCCGCGGTGAGCATCTTCAACTTCTTCGGGCAGTACGGGGCGGTGGCGTACGGGCAGCTCGCGGCCTTCTCGATCATCTACTCCGTGCCCGTCATCGCCCTCTACGTGCTCGTGTCCCGGGGCCTCGGCGGCGGCAACGCCCTCGCCGGTGGCATCAAGGGCTGACACCCGTCCCTGCTGGAAAGGAACCACCTCCATGCACCACGACGAACCCCTCGTCGAAGCCCGTATCGCCCGGCTCGTCCGGGACCGCATCGACCCCGCCGTCCTGCGCCGGTCCGCACCGGTGGAGATCGCCGCCTGGACCGTGCCGGACGAACCGGTCCCGTTCGACGTCGCGGTCGCGGCCGACTACGAGCCGTTCACGGTGGGCGGCTCCTGGGGCGGCCGACCGTGGGGGACCACGTGGTTCCGGATCCGCGGCACCGTGCCCGAGGACTTCGGGACGGCGCCGGGCACCACGGCGGAGCTCCGGGTCGACCTCGGCTTCACGAAGCGCCACCCCGGGTTCCAGGCCGAGGGGCTCGCGTGGCGACCGGACGGCACGACGGTCAAGGGCATCGAGCCGAAGAACGACACCGTCCCGCTCGAGGTCGGTCCCGGTGAGTCCTTCGAGCTCTACGTCGAGGCCGCGGCGAACCCGGACATCGGCGGCGACTCGTTCCAGGGGGCGACCCCGCTCGGGTCGCGCTCGACGGCCGGGACGAAGCCGATCTACAAGGTGAAGGCGCTCGAGATCGTCGAGCGGGACGACACCGTGTGGGAGCTCCAGCAGGACTTCTGGGTCCTCCGGGGCCTGATGGCCGAGCTGCCCACCGACGGCACCCGCGGCGCGGACGTCCTGCGCGTGCTCGAGCGCGCCGCCGACGCCCTCGACCCGGACGACGTCGCCGGGACGGCCGCCGACGCACGAGCGGTCCTCGCGCCCGTCCTCGCCGTGCCGGCCAGCGCCGCCGCGCACCGGGCGATCGCCGTCGGCCACGCGCACATCGACTCGGCGTGGCTCTGGCCGGTGCGCGAGACCGTCCGGAAGTGCGCCCGCACCTTCTCGAACGTGCTCGACCTGATGGACCGCGACCCCGACTTCACGTTCGCCTGCTCCTCGGCGCAGCAGTACGCCTGGATCCGGGACGGCTACCCGTCCATCTGGGCCCGCATCAAGCAACGGGTCGCCGAGGGCCGGTGGATCCCGGTCGGCGGCATGTGGGTCGAGTCGGACACGAACCTCCCCGGCGGCGAGGCCCTCGCGCGGCAGTTCGTCGCCGGCAAGCGGTTCTTCCTCGAGGAGTTCGGCATCGACACCCCCGAGGCGTGGCTCCCGGACTCGTTCGGGTACTCCGGAGCCCTGCCGCAGATCGTCCGCGCCGCCGGCTCGAAGTGGTTCGTCACGCAGAAGCCCTCGTGGAACGAGACGAACGTCATCCCGCACACCTCGTTCCACTGGGAGGGCATCGACGGCTCCCGGGTCCTCACGCACCTGCCCCCGGCGGACACCTACAACTCGGACGTCTCACCCGCCGACCTGCACCGCGGCGAACGGCAGAACAAGGAGCGCGGCGTCGCGAACACCTCGATGCTGCTCTACGGCTTCGGCGACGGCGGCGGCGGACCCACCCGCGAGATGGTCGCCGCTGCCCGACGCCAGCACGACCTGGACGGGTCTCCCCGGGTCGACCTCGGCACCCCGGCGCAGGTCTTCGAGGAGATCGAGGCCGCACTGCCGACGCCGGCGGTGTGGTCGGGCGAGATGTACCTCGAGTTCCACCGCGGCACGTACACGTCCCAGATCCGGACGAAGCAGGGCAACCGTCGCTCCGAGCACCTGCTCCGCGAGGCCGAGCTCTGGGCGTCCACCGCTGCCGTCCGACTCGGGCTCGACTACCCGTACGAGGAGCTCGAGCAGGCCTGGCACACCGTGCTCCTGCAGCAGTTCCACGACATCCTGCCCGGCTCCTCGATCGCCTGGGTCTACGAGAACGCCGAGGCGAACTACGCCGAGGTCGCCCGGGTGCTCGAGGGCCTGATCGGCAACGCCACGACGGCGCTCGCGAACGGCGGTGCCGCGGCGCTCGCCGGGGTCGGGGCGTCGTCCACCGCCCGGTCCGGCGGTGGCAGCGCCCTGCTGGACGCACCGTCGGGGGCGGACGCCGCCGGCGGCAGCGGCTCGACCGGGAACGTCGTGCGCTTCAACGCCTCGCCGGTCGCGGCGGGAGACGCAACCGCCCTGGGTGGTTCGCTGGGCGACGAACCGCGAGCCGTGCCTCCCGTCCGGAACGGCGACCGCTTCGTGTTCGACACCGGCGTCGTCACGGCGACCATCGACGCGGCCGGTCACGTCGTGTCGCTCGTCGATCACGCGTCCGGACGCGACGCCGTCGCCCCGGGTGCGGCCGCCGCGGAGTACACCGTGTTCCGCGACACCCCGAACCAGTGGGAGGCGTGGGACATCGACCGCGCCTACCAGCGCAGCGGCACGGTGCTGGAGGCGTCCTCGGTCGAGGTGTCCGGCGACGAACTCGTCGTGTCGCGGTCCTTCGGGTCCTCGACCCTGACGACTCGGTACTCCGCCGTCGCCGGCCAGTCCGAGCTGACGATCGTGACCGAGGTCGACTGGCACGAGCGCCAGAAGCTCCTCAAGCTCGCGTTCCCCCTCGACGTCCGCGCGGCGTCGGCGTCGAGCGAGATCCAGTTCGGCCACATCGACCGGCCGACCCACCAGAACACCTCGTGGGACATGGCCCGCTTCGAGACCAGCGCCCACCGCTGGGTGCACGTCGCCGAGCCCGGGTTCGGCGTCGCCGTCGCCAACGACTCCACCTACGGACACGACATCACCCGGAGCACCCGGGCCGACGGCGGCACCACGACGCTCGTCCGGGAGTCGCTGCTGCGGGCCCCGACGTTCCCGGACCCGCACGCCGACCAGGGGCACCACGTGTTCCGGACGGTGCTGCGGGTGGGCGCCTCGGTGCTCGACGCCGCCGATGCCGGGTACCGGCTCAACCTTCCGGTGCGCACGGTGGAGGGGACGACCACGGTCGACCCGCTCGTCACGGTGTCGTCGCCGCAGGTGTTCGTCGAGGCGGTGAAGCTCGCCGAGGACCGCTCCGGCGACGTCGTCGTGCGGCTCTACGAGGCGTCGGGCGGTCGCGCGGCCGACGTCGGCGTCGACTTCGGGTTCGACGTCGCCGGGGTGGCGGCGGTGGACCTGCTGGAACGCCCGCTGGGGGACTCGTGGGAGTCGGGGGAGCCGGTCGTGCTCACGCTCCGGCCCTTCGAGATCGTGACCCTCCGGGTGCGTCGGGCCTGAGGCAGCGGGCTCGCGCGCGAAGGACCGCGGCGCCGGACGGGACACGGGTGCGTTCCGTCCGGCGCCGTGCTGCGTCCGGGAGGCGCGGGTCGCCTCAGTGCGTCGAGGAGCGCAGGGACTCGACGGCCTTGTCGATGCGGCGCTGCCGGGTCTCCGGGGACTTCGCCTGCACGACCGGGTCGGCGAGGGCCCGCTGCCGCGAGTTCGACAGCGTGTCGAAGGCCGCACGGACCCCGGCCTCCTGCAGCGCCGATGCGAGGTCCTCCGGCAGGTCGACGACGCGGGGCAGCGTGTCGACCTCGATCGTGACCTCGACGGTGTCGCCGGCCGCGAGCCCGGAGGCGGCACGGTGCTCCGCCGACAGCGGGACGAGCGACTGCTCGTTCATCACGCCGATCGACGACCGGTACGTGTAGGCGCCGTTCAGGGTGACGACCACGGGCGGGCGGCGCCCCGCGCCCAGCGCGTCGACGACGTCGGACGGGACCGGCAGGCCGGTGGCCGTCTTCCGCGCCTGCAGGACGGTCGTCGTGAACTGCATCCGTGCCTCCTGGACTGGACCGTGCTGACCCGGCCGGCCCGATGCGGGCCGACGCCGGTGCCGGCGCCTGTGCCGACAAGCGAAACCGTACAGGCGAACCCGCTGTTCCGCCGCCGTTCACCGCCGCAGCACTGGCCGGAAACCGGACGCGTCCACGATCGTCCAGGACCCGGACCCCGGTCCACCCCGACGCACCACAGCACCCGAAAGGCACACCCCGTGCAGCACAAGCGCACCCTCGCCGGCATCGCCCTGGCCGCCGCCGCCATCGTCACCCTCGCCGGCTGTTCGGCCACGAGCTCCGCCAGCACGACCAAGGACGACACCGACTGGAAGACCGCCACGAGCGCCGAGTCCGCCGGTGGCATGGACGCCCTCGTGAAGGCCGCCAAGGCGGAGGGGCAGCTCAACGTCATCGCGCTGCCGCCGTCGTGGGCCAACTACGGCAAGATCATCGACGGCTTCACCAAGAAGTACGGCATCAAGATCACCTCCGCGAACCCGAACGGCTCGAGCGCCGACGAGGTCGCCGCGGTGAAGTCGCAGAAGGGCCAGTCGACGGCACCGGACGTGCTCGACCTCGGCAACGCCGTGCTGCAGCAGAACCTCGACCTGCTGACGGACTACAAGGTCGCGAACTGGAGCGACATCCCCTCGGACCTGAAGGACTCCGACGGCGCCTGGACCCGCGACTACACGGGCCTGATGTCGATCGGCTACGACTCGTCGAAGATCACGGACGCCCCGAAGGACCTGGACGACCTGCTCGGCTCCGAGTACAAGGGCAAGGTCTCGATCGCGGGCGACCCGACCCAGGCGAACCAGGCCGCTTCGGCGGTGTACCTCGCGGCGCTCGAGAACGGCGGTTCGGCCGACGACATCACGAAGGGCGTCGACTACTTCGGCAAGCTGAAGCAGGCGGGCAACTTCCAGAACGTGCTGCCGTCGCAGGCGACCGTCGCCTCGGGTGAGACGCCCGTCGTGATCCAGTGGTCCTACAACAACCTGGCGTGGGGCCCGGCGGCCGGCGCGAGCGGGAACAAGAACTGGAAGACCGTCGTCCCCGAGGGCCAGGCGCTCGGCTCGTACTACTCGCAGGCGATCAACAAGGACGCCCCGCACCCCGCGGCGGCGCGCCTCTGGCAGGAGTACATCGCCAGCCCGGACGTGCAGAACCTGTACCTCCAGGCCGGCGCCTTCCCGTCCACCCTCGCCGCGCTCGAGAAGTCGGGCAAGGTCGACCAGGACGCCCTCGACGCCGCCGGTGGCGCGCCGAAGGACTACGTCGAACTGACCGACGAGCAGGTCACCGCCGCGGCGAAGGTGCTGTCGGCGAAGTGGGCCTCGACGATGGGCTCCTGAACAGCATGACCACCGCATCGGCACCGGGGGTGCCCGCCCCCGCGGCGGGCACGACCGCATCGGCACCGGGGGTGCCCGCCCCCGCGGCGGGCACCACCGCATCGGCACCGGTCGCCGGGGCGACGCTCGTCACGAGCGAGCAGCCGGCCGGTGCCACCGCCCGCCGCGTCGCCGGACCCCGTGTCCGGCGCCGCGGCGGCATCGCGTGGCTCGGCCTCACCCCGTTCGCCGCCTACGTCCTGCTGTTCCTGGCCGTCCCCGCGGTGGTCGCGATCGGCAGCGGCTTCTTCACGAGCGACGGCGCGTTCACGTTCGCCAACCTCGCCGCGTTCGCCGACCCGTCGGTCATCCGTGCCTTCGGCGGCTCGTTCGCCCTGTCGGCCGTGTCCGCCGTGATCGGTGCCGTCGTCGGGGCGATCGTGTGCTGGGCGCTCGCCGCGCTCCGTCCCGACGGGCTCGTCCGGTCCGTGATCGACTCCGCCGCGAGCGTCCTCGCCCAGTTCGGCGGCGTCATGCTCGCGTTCGCGTTCATCGCCACGATCGGCGCGCAGGGCCTCGTCACGACGTGGTTGGTGTCCGTCTTCCACATCGACCTCAACGCCGAGGGCACCTTCCTCTACACGGTCCCCGGGCTCGTCATCCCCTACGTCTACTTCCAGGTGCCGCTGATGGTCCTCACGTTCATGCCCGCACTCGAGGGCGTCAAGACCCAGTGGGGTGAAGCCGCCGCCACCCTCGGCGCCTCCCGCGCGACGTACTGGCGCCGCATCGGCCTGCCCGTGCTCGCGCCGGCGTTCTGGGGATCGCTGCTGCTCCTCTTCGCGAACGGGTTCTCGTCGTTCGCCACCGCGGCGGCCCTGATCTCCCAGGGCGGGATCGTGCCGCTCACCATCCGTACGCAGCTCACGAGCGAGACGATCATCGGGCTGCAGAACGTCGCCGGTGTGCTCGCCTTCGGCATGGTCGTCGTGATGGCGGTCGTGATGGGCGCGTACTCGCTGCTGCAGCGTCGGGCATCGAGGTGGCAGCGATGAGCGCGGCTGCCCCGGTGCGTCCGTCGCGCGGGTCGGGTGAGTCGCGCCCGTCGCGCCCGTCGCGCCCGTCGTCCCGTCGTCGGCCAGGAGGCGCGGCTCGCCCCGGCCGCTTCGGCGCGGCCCCGTCACGGGTCACCGCCGCGATCGTGCTCGTCGTGGTCGGCCTCGTGTTCGCCGTGCCGCTCGTCGCCCTCGCGCAGTTCACCTTCCGCCAGGGGACGGACGGCAGCCTGACGCTCGCGCACTACGGCGCACTCGTCGACCCGGTGAACGCCGCGACCTACCAGCCGGTGTTCGACGGCCTCGGGGCATCCCTGCTCATCGCGCTCATCACCGTGGGGATCGTGCTGCTCGTCCTGCTGCCGGCCCAGATCATCACGGCCCTGCGGTACCCGCGGCTCCGTCGGGTCCTCGAGTTCGTGTGCATCGTGCCGATCACCGTCCCCGTGGTCGTCCTCGTCGTCGGGTTCATCCCCGTGTACCAGGTCGTCGCCCAGGTCTTCGGCTCGGGCGCGTGGACCCTGTCGTTCGCGATCGGCATCGTCTCGCTGCCCTTCGCGTTCCGACCGATCGCCGCGTCCATCACCGCGATGGACATGGCCGTGCTCTCCGAGGCCGCCCGGTCGCTCGGCGCGTCGTGGTGGACCGTCACGTGGCGGGTGCTCCTGCCGAACCTCCGCCGCGGCATCACCGCCGCCTGCTTCCTGACCATCACGGTCGTCCTCGGCGAGTACACCCTCGCCTCGTTCCTCTCCCGCACGACGTTCCAGACGGCGCTCCTGCTCGTGCAGTCGACCGACCCCTACGTCGCCGCGATCTTCTCGCTGGGCGCACTCGTCTTCGGATTCGTGCTGCTCGTCGTCATCGGCCGGGTCGGCTCCCGCCGTCGCCGTGCCCCGAAGGAGTCCGCATGACCGTCACCGCCCCCGCCGCCCCGGCATCGCTCGCCACCGACGGCGCGACCGTCGAGCTGCACGGCGTCGAGAAGCACTACGGCGCGCACCGTGCCCTCGCCGGCCTGTCGCTCCGCATCGAGCCCGGCGAGTTCGTGTCGCTGCTCGGGCCCTCGGGCTGCGGCAAGACGACCGCGCTCCGGGCGCTCGCCGGCCTCGAGGCCATCGACGCCGGCTCCATCCGCATCGACGGCGTCGACGTCGCGGGCACCCCGGTGGACAAGCGGGACATCGGCATGGTGTTCCAGCAGTACTCGCTGTTCCCGCACATGACCGTGCGGCAGAACGTCGCGTTCGGTCTGGAGATGCGCCGGGTCCCCGCCGCCGCGCGCCGCGAGCAGGTCATCGACGCGCTCGACATGGTGCACCTCGCCGAGTTCGCCGACCGCTACCCGCACCAGCTCTCCGGCGGCCAGCAGCAGCGCGTCGCCCTCGCCCGGGCACTGGTCACCCGCCCCCGTGTGCTCCTGCTCGACGAGCCGCTGTCCGCGCTCGACGCCAAGGTGCGGGTGACCCTGCGCGACGAGATCCGCCGCATCCAGAGCGACCTCGGCATCACGACCGTGTTCGTCACCCACGACCAGGAGGAGGCGCTCGCCGTCTCGGACCGCATCGCGGTGATGAACGCCGGCGACATCGAGCAGATCGGCACGCCCGAGGAGCTCTACCGGTCCCCGTCCTCGGCGTTCACGGCGGACTTCGTCGGGCAGTCGAACCGGCTCCGCGGGGACCTGCGTGGCGGCGACGTGTTCGTCTACGGGTTCAGCGTCCCGGCGCTCGACGCCTCGGTGCCGGACGGCCCGGTGCTCGCCTACGTCCGCCCGGAGGACGTCGCCTTCGCCTCGGAGGGCGTCACCGGCACGGTCGTGGCCTCGAGCTTCCTCGGGTCGATCCGGCGCACCACGGTCCGGCTCGACGACGACACCGTGGTGACGGTGCAGCACGAGGTCGGCGACCGTCGTGCGGCCGGCGAGGCCGTCGCCGTGCGCCTGCTCGGCGCGCCCGTGGCGGTCGCCCCGCTCGCGTAGCCGCGATCTGACGGACGGGAGGCGC
>NZ_MJGR01000007.1:945-12999 GCF_001865105.1 Curtobacterium sp. MCBA15_016 | reverse complement strand
CGGAGCGCGGGCTCGGTCGCTTCGTCCCGCGCCGTGAACTCGTGCCGTTGGTCGCTGCCGTTCGCGGTCAGCACGAGGGCCAGGCGGTCCTCCTTCGCCTGGTCGGCGGTGATCGCCAGGGACCACTTGCCGGCGGCATCGGCCGTCACCGGGTCGATCGGGCCGATCAGCGCGATGCGCACACCGATCTCGGCCTTTGGCTTGGCGGTGCCGGCGATGGTGAACGCTTCGCCCTTCGTGTACGTCGTTCCTGACGTGATCACCACTGGTGCGGGTTGTTTGGCCGGATCGGCAGTGAAAGTGACCGACTCGAAGTGGTCGAGGTGGGTGCGGAATCGCAACGTGAAGCGGTCGCGGTTCGTCGCGGACTCGTTGAGAGTGTGTTTCCACGTGCCGTCGGCGCCGGTCGCGACGCTCTTCGTGACACCGTGCTCGTTGGTGATCTCGAGCGTCGTCGAGCGCGGTGCGGTCCCGGTGATCGTGAAGGCGTCGCCCTTGCCGTAGGTCGTGTCGGACGTGATCGCGAAGGGCACTGCCTTCTGGTCGGGGTCCGGCGTGAAGGTGATCGTCTGGTGCTCACCAGCGACCGTGCGGAAGCCGAACGTCAGGCTGTCGAAGCGAGTCAAGTACTCGTTGAGCTGGTACGACCACTTGCCGTCCGCATCGGTCTTCGTGTTCCTCGTGAGCTCGAGGTACTCGGGGAAGACGTCGATCGTGCTCGAGCGGGGTCCGGTACCAGTGATCGTGAAGGGCTCTCCCTGCACGTACTCCGTACCGGAGGTGACTGCGAAGGGGACGGGCTTGGTGCTCGGCTTCCCCGCGAGCATGACGGTCTTGGCGTCGCCACTGTTCGGTCGGAGTCCGAGGACGAGCTCGTCGACGTCGGTCGCGCGGGCACCCAGCTCGTACGCCCAGGTCCCGTCCGCGCGGATCCCGATCACCGCGGGGACGCCACCGGAGATCGAGATCTCGAGCGGAGTGGAGCGTGGGCCCGTGCCGGTGACCGTCAACGGCTCGCCCTTCGTGTACGACCGGCCCGACGTGACAGCGAGTGCGTCGGGATCGGCCTGCAGGGTGACACTCTCGTGCTCGCCGAGGTGGTTGTCGAGACCGACCGCGATCGAGTCGGTGTCCGTGAGCTCCGCGTCGAGCGTGTACGACCAGTTGCCGTCGGCATCGGTCTCGGCAGTGGCGCTGCCCCTCGGCACGCTGATGGCGACACCGGTGTTCCGTGGCGCGGTACCGGTGAGGGTGAACGGCTCGCCACGCGTGTACGTCACTCCGGAGGTGACGGCCAGCGGGACCGCCCGCTGGTCGGGGTCGGCGGTGAACGCGATCTCCTTGAACTCGCCCAGGTGCGTCCGGAAGCGAAGGGCGAGGCCGTCAGCGTTCGTTGCGTACTCGTTGAGCATGTAGGACCACTTGCCGTCAGTCGAGGTGTCGACCAGGGTGGCGAATCCGGCCGCGGAGACGACCTCGAGCTTGCTGGAGCGTGGCGCGGTTCCGGTCACCATGAACGGTTCGCCCTTGATGTACGTCGTGCCGGAGGTGACGGCGAAGGGGACGGGTTCGTTGTCGGGGTCGACGGTGAAGGTGACGGTCTCGAACGCACCGAGGTGGCTGCGGAAGTGGTAGGTGAGGCTGTCTTTCCGCGTGGCGGAGTCGTTGAGCTCGTGGGCCCACTTCCCGTCGGCGTCGGTCTTCGCGGTGCGGCTGAAACCGGTCTCGGCGGAGATGATCTCGATGGCGTTCGATCGGGGCCCGGTGCCGGTGACGGTGAACGGTTCGCCCTTGATGTACGTCGTGCCGGAGGTGATGGCGAAGGGGACGGGTTCGTTGTCGGGGTCGACGGTGAAGGTGATGGTCTCGAACTCGCCGAGGTGGGTGCGGAAGTGGTAGGTGAGGCTGTCGTTCCGCGTGGCGGAGTCGTTGAGCTGGTAGGACCAGTTCCCGTCGGCGTCGGTCTTCACGGTGCGGCTGAAACCGGTCTCGGCGGAGATGATCTCGACGGTGCTGGATCGAGGCCCGGTGCCGGTGATGGTGAACGCTTCGCCACGGATGTACTTCGTGCCCGACGTGATCGAGAGCGGTACGGCCTTGTCGTCGCGGTCGACGGAGAAGGTGATCCGCTCGAATTCGTCGTCGATGGTACGGAAGTCGAAGGTGAGGCTCTCGTTCCGAGTCGCGAAATCCGTCAGAGGGTACGACCACTTCCCGGCCGCGTCGGTCTCGGCGCCCCTCGGGAAGCCAGGATCGTCGGAGGCAACTTGAATGGTGCTGGACCGCGGGCCGGTGCCGGTGATCGAGAACGGCTCACCCTTGATGTACTTCGTGCCGGAGGTGATCGAGAACGGCACCGGAGCGGCGCTGGAAGCGACATCGAGCCGGTGGGGCGAGGCGTGCGCCGTGGCCGGGACGATGACGGGCGCGACGATCAGAGCGAGGCCGAGTGCGCCGATCGAGCAGGCCCGGATGGAGTTGGGGAACATGGAACATCCTTCGTGTGCGGATGTTCAATATGACATATTGCAGACGGGTGATGCTTGGAACATAGCGATCGCGATCACTCTCGATCGGCCTTCGCGATCAGACCGGCAGCGCCGCCTCGATCGCAGCGATCACCTGCGGCGCATCCGGCTTCGTCGTCGGGCGGAACCGCGTGACCGTGCCGTCCGGGGCGACCAGGAACTTCTCGAAGTTCCACGTGACCCGCCCGGCCTTGCCGTCGGCGTCCGGGGTCTCCTTGAGCGCCTGGTAGAGCGGGTGGGCGCTCTTGCCGTTCACCTTGACCTTCTCGGACATCGGGAAGGTGACGCCCCACGTGGTGGAGCAGTACTCGTCGATCGCCTTGGACGAGCCGAGCTCCTGCAGGAACTGGTTGCTCGGGAAGCCCAGGACCGTGAAGCCGCGGGGCCCGTACTCCTTCTGGAGCGCCTCGAGCTGCTCGTACTGCGGAGCGAGGCCACAGCGCGACGCGACGTTCACGACGAGCACCGCCTTGTCCGCGAACGCCCCGAACGTGGTGTCCTCACCGTGCAGCGTCGTGATCGCGATGTCGTCGAAGCGTCCCATGTCCCAAACGTTATCCCCAGCCCTGCTGGTTCGCAGGGTCGTCGTCCAGCCAGACCGTAGGATCGTCCCCATGTGTGGAATCGTCGGCTACGTCGGCAGCAACAGCAGCCAGGACGTCCTCCTCGGTGGTCTCCGTCGGCTCGAGTACCGCGGCTACGACTCGGCGGGCATCGCCGTCGTGGACGGGTCGCACGAGCTCGCGTCCGCGAAGAAGGCGGGCAAGCTCCAGGCCCTCGTGGACGAGCTGGAATCGCACCCCATCGCCGACGGCGGGACGGGCATCGGCCACACGCGCTGGGCGACCCACGGTGGCCCGACCGACGGCAACGCGCACCCGCACCTGGCCGACGGCGGCAAGCTCGCCCTCATCCACAACGGCATCATCGAGAACTTCTCCGAGCTCCGCGCCGAGCTCGAGGCCGAGGGCGTCGCGTTCCTCAGCGAGACCGACTCCGAGGTCGCGGCACACCTCGTCGCCCGGTCGTTCCGCGCGACGGGTGACCTGACCGCCGCCATGCAGCAGGCCGTGCAGCGGCTCGAAGGGGCGTTCACGCTCCTCGTCGTGCACGCCGACCAGCCCGGTGTGGTCGTCGGCGCCCGTCGCAACTCCCCCCTCGTGGTCGGCCTCGGCGACGGCGAGAACTTCATGGGCTCCGACGTGGCCGCGTTCGTGGCCTACACGCAGCGCGCCCTCGCCATCGGGCAGGACGAGATCGCCACGATCCGCCCCGACGGCGTCGACGTCATCCACTTCGACGGCACCCCGGCATCGCCGAGCGAGTTCGAGGTGAACTGGGACGCCTCCGCGGCCGACAAGGGCGGCTGGACCTCGTTCATGGCGAAGGAGATCAGCGAGGAGCCCGAGGCCGTCGCCAAGACCATCCTCGGCCGCGTGCACGACGGTGCCGTGACGCTGACGGACCTCGACCCGATCGCCGACCGCCTCGCGCAGGTCGACCGGGTCATCGTCATCGCCTGCGGCACCGCGGCCTACGCCGGCATCCTCGGCAAGTACGCGATCGAGCAGTGGGCCCGCGTCCCGGTCGAGGTCGAGCTCGCGCACGAGTTCCGCTACCGCGACCCGGTGCTGAACGACCGCACGCTGGTCGTCTCGATCAGCCAGTCCGGCGAGACCATGGACACGCTCATGGCCGTGAAGTACGCCCGCGAGCAGGGCGCCCAAGTCCTGTCGATCTGCAACACCCAGGGCGCCACGATCCCCCGTGAGTCCGACGCCGTGATCTACACGCACGCCGGGCCCGAGGTCGCCGTCGCGTCGACCAAGGCGTTCATCGCGCAGGGCGTCGCGCTCTACCTGCTCGGGCTGCACCTCGCCACGCTGCGGGGCACGCTCACGGCCGAGCAGATCGCCGAGCAGGTCGCGGAGCTCGAGGGGCTCGCACCGAAGCTGCAGCAGACCATCGACGACGCGTCCGGCATCAAGGACCTCGCCCGCTGGATGGCCGACACCCGGAGCGTCCTCTTCCTCGGCCGCCACGTCGGCTACCCGATCGCGCTCGAGGGTGCCCTCAAGCTCAAGGAACTCGCCTACATCCACGCCGAGGGCTTCGCCGCCGGTGAGCTCAAGCACGGCCCGATCGCCCTGATCGAGCCGGGGCAGATCGTCTTCGTGATCGTCCCGTCGCCGCGCGACCCGCGGTCGCTGCACCCCAAGGTCGTCTCGAACATCCAGGAGATCCGCGCCCGCGGCGCCCGGGTGATCGCGATCGCGGAAGAGGGCGACGCCGCCGTGCTGCCCTTCGCCGACGAGGTGCTGCGCATCCCGCTCGCGACGCCGCTGTTCGAGCCGCTGCTCGCGGTCGCACCGCTGCACATGTTCGGCATGGAGCTCGCCGCGGCCAAGGGCCTCGACGTCGACCAGCCGCGCAACCTCGCGAAGTCGGTCACCGTCGAGTAGTCGCACGATGATCATCGGCATCGGTGTCGACGTGGTCGACCTGGAACGGTTCGAGCGGGTGCTCGACCGGACGCCCGCGATGCGCACGCGCCTCTTCACCCCGTCGGAGCTCGTCCGCGACGGGGAACCGCGACCGATCGCGTCGCTGGCCGCGCGGTTCGCGGCGAAGGAAGCGCTGATCAAGGCGTTCGGGTCGAGCGCCGGGCTGAGCTGGCAGGACCTCGAGGTCGTCTCCGACGACCAGCGGAACCCGTCGCTGACGCTGCGCCAGGGGGCGCGCCAGGTGGCGGACGGGCGCGGGGTGACGAGCGTGCACCTCTCGCTCTCGCACGACGGAGGGATCGCGACGGCGTTCGTGGTCCTCGAAGGAACAGGGGCATACAGGTGAGCGCGTTCACCGGCATCACGGTCGATCG
Organism: Curtobacterium sp. MCBA15_016; assembly: GCF_001865105.1. Taxonomy (NCBI): domain Bacteria; kingdom Bacillati; phylum Actinomycetota; class Actinomycetes; order Micrococcales; family Microbacteriaceae; genus Curtobacterium; species Curtobacterium sp. MCBA15_016. Next base: position 7,593 of record NZ_MJGR01000007.1, on the reverse strand, counting down.
GGAGGCGCTGATCGCCAACTACGCGACCGTCGCCGAACAGGTGGCACCGTCCGGCGTCATCGCGGTCGTCAAGGCCAACGGCTACGGCCACGGCGCAGCGGAGTCCGCGCAGGCCTTCGTGGACGCCGGCGCGGAGTGGCTCGGCGTCGCGGACATCGACGAGGGGATCGCCCTCCGCCACGCCGGCATCGACGAGGGTGTCCGGATCCTGGCGTGGCTGCACGCCCCCGACGAGGACTTCCGTCGCGCCGCGCAGTACGGCATCACCCCGGCGGTCTCGAGCGTCGACCAGCTCTCCGCCGCCGCCGACTCCGAGGTCCCCGCGGTGCACATCTGCGTCGACACCGGCCTGAGCCGCAACGGCGCGGTCGAGTCCGAGTGGTCCGAGCTCTTCGCCACCGCCGGTCGCCTTGCCCGCAGCGGCAACCGCACCCGCATCGAAGGCCTGATGTCGCACCTGGCGAACGCCTCCCGCGCCGACGACCTCGACCAGGACGCCGCCCTCCAGCGGGCGCTCGACGGTCTCGCTGCGAACGGCATCGTTCCCGACATGGTGCACCTCGCCGCCAGCGCCGCGAGCCTCGCAGTCGCGGAGACCCGGCACGACGTCGCCCGGGTCGGCCTCGCGCTGTACGGCCTCAGCCCGTTCCCCGACCGCACCTCGGCCGACCTCGGGCTCCGCCCCGCGATGCGCGTGACCGCCGCGGTCCTCCGGACGGTCCCGGTGCGAGCTGGCGAGGGCGTCAGCTACGGCTACACCTGGCGTGCGACGACGGACACCCGGCTCGCGGTGATCGGGCTCGGGTACGCGGACGGCTTCGACCGCGACTTCGGCAACCGCGTCTCGGTGCGGATCGGCGACCGCACCTTCCCGGTCGTCGGTCGCGTGGCGATGAACGCCATGCACGTCGACATCGGCGACGCCGACGTCCGGATCGGCGACGAGGCCGTGCTCTGGGGCGACCCGGCGAACGGCGACCCCGCGGTCGAGGACTGGGCCGCCGCAGTCGGCACGATCAACTACGAGGTGGTCGCCCGGGTCGGCCGCAGCGTCGAACGGAGGACCTCGTGAACGCGCCGCTGCGCCGAGCCCAGATCGACCTCGACGCCTACCGCGCCAACCTCGACCTGGTGCGCGAGTGGATGGACCCGGTCGAGCTCATGGCGATCATGAAGGCCGACGCCTACGGGCACGGCCTCGAGCCGATCGCCCTCGCCGCGGTGGACGCGGGCATCCGGTGGATCGGCGTGCTCACGGTCCCCGCTGCCCTGCGTCTGCGGTCGATCGGCGTCGGCGAGGACGTCCACCTCTTCACGTGGCAGCACGACCCCGCGCTGGACTTCCGCGACGCGATCGACTCCGCCGTCGACCTCGGCGTCTCGAACGTGCCGGAGCTGCAGCGGGTGATCGACGCCGTCGACCAGCGTCCCGCCCGGGTGCACCTCGGCTTCGACTCCGGCCTGCACCGCGACGGTTCGACGCCGGACGACTGGCCCGCCCTCGTGGCCCTCGCCCGCGACGCCCAGCGTGACGGGCGCATCGAGGTCGTGGCCGCCTACACGCACCTCGCCGAGTCCTCCGACGACGAGGACGCCTCCGCCGTGGCGCTCTTCGACGACGCGGTCGAGCAGGCCGACGACCTCGGCCTCGACATCCCGACGGAGCACGTCGCCGCCTCGCTCGCCGGGCTCGAGCGCAAGGAGTTCCGCAAGGACATGGTCCGGATGGGCGCGAACCTGTTCGGCATCCCCGGTGCCGACGGCGTCTCGGCGGCCGACCTCGGCCTCGAGCCCGTGATGACCCTGACCGCGTCGGTCGCGAAGACGAAGCGCGTGCCCGTCGACACCGGTGTCTCGTACGACTACACGTACCGCACCACCGCCGAGACCACCCTCGCGCTCGTCCCGGTCGGCTACGCGGACGGCGTCCCGCGGTTGGCGCAGGGCCGCATCGAGGTCGCGATCGGCGGCACGCGCTACCCGATCGCCGGTCGCGTCGCGATGGACCAGTTCCTCGTGGACGTCGGCGACGACGACGTCCGGGTCGGTGACACCGTCGTGCTGTTCGGCACGGGTGAGCACGACGAGATGACGGTCCTCGAGTGGGGCGACGCGCTCGGCACCATCGGCGAGGAGATCGTCTGCCGGATCGGCACCCGGGTGCCGCGCGTCTACGAAGGGCACCGAGTCGAGGGCCACGTCGCCGAGTACCTCCGGGGCGAACGGTGACCGACTCCCACGTGCTGCTCGACACCACCGCCCGGACCACCGAGGAGATGGGTGCACTCGGTGCCCGGCTCGCGGCCGTCCTCCGTGCCGGTGACCTCGTCGTCCTGACCGGTCCGCTCGGCGCTGGCAAGACCACCCTGACCCGGGGGCTCGGCGCAGCGCTCGGCGCCCGCGGGCAGGTCTCGAGCCCGACGTTCGTCCTCGCCCGGACACACCCGACCTCGGCCGGGCCGGACCTGGTGCACGTCGACGCCTACCGGCTGTCCGACCCGGTGGAGCTCGACGACCTCGACCTCGACTGGGACGCCTCGATCGTCGTCGTCGAGTGGGGGCGTGGGTTCGTCGACGGCATCTCGGACAGCGTCCTCGACGTCGAGATCGTCCGCGCGACCGGTGCCGACGACTCGGTCGCCGGTGACGACAGCACCCCGGACGACCTCGACCCGGACGACGTCCCCGACGAGCCGCGCCGTGTGGTCGTCACCGCCTCCGGCCCGCGCTGGGCGGACGCCGTCCTCTGACCCTGCGGTCCTGCTGCCGTCCAGCCGCCCTCGCGAAGATGCAGTGTGCCGACGCTCATCGTGACCGCCCACCCCGACCCCGACTCCTTGACCCACCACGTCGCGCAACGACTGCGGGGCACGTTGCCCGAGGGGACGGCGGAGATCGCCGACCTCGCCGCCGAGGGCTTCGACCCGCGCTTCACCCTCGCCGACCGCTACACCTACCGGACCGGCGAGGACGCCCCGACGGACGTCGCCGCCGAACAGCAGCGCATCGACCGGGCCACCGACCTCGTCCTGGTGTTCCCCGTCTGGTGGTGGTCGCTGCCGGCGCTGCTGAAGGGGTGGATCGACCGCGTCTTCGTGAACGGGTGGGCGTTCGACGTCGGCGGCGACGAGGGCATGCGCCGGAACCTCGGTCGGCTCACCGTCCACCTCGTGCCCGTCGCCGGGGACGATGCCGGTGTCTACGACCGGCACGGGTACCGCGAGGCGCTGCAGACCCAGCTCGAGCACGGCGTCGTCGACTTCTGCGGAGCGCGCCGCGGTGCCACCGTCTTCGTGCACGAGTCCGAGCACGAGGACGCGGCGGTCCGCGAACGAGGAGTCGCCGCTGCCGTCGAGGGTGTCCGGCGTGCGGTCGTCCGGGACGACGAGCACTGACCGGGACCGCCACCGGAGTGGCGCTCGATCGGCATCGAGCAACCGCGCCGCCGCTTACGATGGGACCGTGCTGCTCGCGATCGACACCTCCGCCGGAACCTCGGTCGCCGTCGTCGACCCGGGCAGCGGGCAGGCCCTCGCGACCCGCAGCACCGAGGACAGCCGCCGCCACGCCGAGGTCATCGGCCCGTTCCTCGCCGAGGTCCTCGACGAGGCCGGCATCACCCCCGCCGACGTCACGGGCGTCGTCGCCGGCATGGGGCCGGGGCCGTTCACCGGCCTCCGCGTCGGCATCGCCGCAGCCCGCACCTTCGCCGCGGCACGCGGCGTCCCCGTCCTCCCGCTGGTCAGCCACGACGCGGTCGCGGCCGACCAGGACGGACCCGGTCCGTTCGTCGTCCTGACGGACGCGCGTCGGCGCGAGGTCTACTGGAGCGCCTACGGCCAGACCGGCACGCGCGTCGCAGGTCCCGGACTCGCCAAGCCGGCAGACCTCGACGAGGCGATCCGCGCCTCCTGGCCTGACGCCGTGGGCTGGAACCGCGTGACGGCCCTGTCCATCCCGGCCTGGAGGCTCGGCGCGCTCGCCGCAGACCGGCTCACCTCCGGCGCGCCCTTCGCCGAGGACGCGCCTCTCTACCTCCGCGATCCGGACGTCACGATGCCGGGTGCGCCCAAGCGGGTGAAGCAGTGACGCTGCCCGACGGGTTGCGCCTGCGGCGCGCCCACCCGCAGGACCTCGACGACGTGATGTGGCTGGAGCACGCGTCGTTCCCGACCGATGCCTGGTCGGCGTCGCAGATGTCCGGCGAGCTGTACTCGCCGCACGGGTACTACGTCGTCGTCGAGACGACCGAGGGCGGGGCGCCGACGATCGTCGGGTACGCCGGGCTCTCCTCGTTGGCGGGCAACCCCGTGGCGGACGTCCAGACGATCGCGGTCGCGGCGGACCAGCGGGGGAAGGGCCTCGGTCGGGTGCTCTTCACCGAGCTCCTCGACGAGGCGCGGCGGCGTGGCGTGCACGAGGTCTTCCTCGAGGTGCGCGCCGACAACCCCGTGGCCCAGGCGATGTACACGGCGTTCGGGTTCGAGCGGATCGCCGTCCGCCCCCGCTACTACCAGCCCGACGGTGTGGACGCGTGGGTGATGCGGGCGGAGCTCGTGACGGCTCCCAGCGTCGGGCCGTCCGGCGTCGGGCCGTCCGGCGTCGGCCCGTCCGGCGTCGGCCCCATCGGACAGGAGGCCCTCGATGGCTGAACCACTCGTGCTCGGCATCGAGACGAGCTGCGACGAGACCGGTGTCGGGATCGTGCGTGGCAACACCCTGCTCGCGAACGTCATCGCGTCGAGCATGGAGGAGCACGCGCGGTACGGCGGCGTCGTCCCCGAGGTCGCCGCACGGGCCCACCTCGAGGCGATGACCCCGACGCTGACCGCTGCGCTCGAGCAGGCCGGCGTCACCCTCGACGAGCTCGACGCCGTGGCGGTGACCGCGGGGCCGGGCCTCGCGGGGGCGCTCATGGTCGGGGTCGGCGCCGCGAAGGCCCTCGCGGTGGCGACGGGCAAGCCGTTGTACGGCGTGAACCACCTGGTCGGGCACGTCGGCGCCGACGTCCTCCGGTCGGACGGGTCCGAGATCGACCTGCCGACGGTGGCGCTCCTGGTGTCCGGCGGGCACACGTCGCTGCTGCTCGTGCAGGACCTCGTCGGCGACGTGGAACTGCTCGGCGAGACGATCGACGACGCCGCGGGCGAGGCGTTCGACAAGGTCGCGCGGCTCCTGGGGCTGCCGTACCCCGGCGGCCCGCAGATCGACAAGGCCGCGGCGGACGGCGACCCCACCGCGATCCGTTTCCCCCGCGGCTTGACGCTGCCGAAGGACATGGCCGCGCACCGCTACGACTTCTCGTTCTCCGGACTGAAGACCGCCGTCGCCCGGTGGGTCGAGCGCTGCCGTGACGAGGGGCGCGAGGTCCCCGTGGCCGACGTCGCCGCCAGCTTCCGCGAGGCCGTGGTCGACGTGCTCCTCACGAAAGCGCTGCGTGCGTGCGCGGACACCGGCGTGCACCGGCTCCTGCTCGGCGGCGGCGTCGTGGCGAACGCCCGGCTGCGGGCCGTCGCCGAGGAGCGCTGTGCTGCGGCCGGTGTCGAGCTCCGCATCCCGCCGTTCGACCTCTGCACGGACAACGGGGCGATGATCGCGGCGATCGGCGCCCGGCTCGTCGCCGAGGGGCACGCGCCGAGCGACCTCGGGATCGCGGCGGACTCGACGCTGCCGGTGACGACCGTCCAGGTCTGACGCTCGCGGGCCGACGCCGTTCCGCGTCCGGTCTGCGTCGTGCTCGCGTCCGGCCCGCAGGGGAGTGTCTGTGGGAGGATTCACATGAGGCGCCGACGACCGTGGCGCCGAGAGGGGTGGACGGTGTCCGATCAGAACCAGTGGCCGAAGCCGGGCGAGACGCCGGACAGCAACGCATCGTCGGTGCCGTCGAGTGCGGCCCAGCCCGAGTCCGGGCAGCCGCAGCAGTACGGCGCGTCCGCTCCCGAGGCACCGGCGGCAGCGCCGAACGACCCGTGGGGGCAGTCCGGACAGCAGGCGCACCCGGGTTACGGCGCCCCGCAGGGTTCGAACCCCTACGCCGCACCGCAGAACCCGTACGCGGCGCCGCAGCAGCCGCAGAACCCGTACGCCGCGCAGCAGCCGCAGAACCCCTACGGCGCGCAGCAGCAGCAGAACCCCTACGCCGCGCCGCAGAACCCGTACGCGGCCCCCGGCCAGCAGAACCCGTACGCCGCCCCGGGCCAGCAGAACCCCTACGCGGCCGCGGGCTACCAGCCCTACGCGCAGCGCCCGAAGACCAACACGCTGGCGATCCTGTCCATCGTGTTCGGCCTCGGGGCCATCCCGCTGTTCTTCATGGCGATCCTGCTCGGTCCCGCCGGCGCGATCCTCGGCCACCTCGCCCTCGGCCGCATCAAGCAGACCGGTGAGAGCGGGCGCGCCCTGGCACTCACCGGTGTCATCGCCGGCTGGGTGATGACCGGTGTGTGGATCCTCTGGATCATCGGGCTGTTCGCGTTCGCCTCGATGGGGAGCTCGTACTCGAACTACGACGACTACGGGTCCGGCGCCTTCATCGGCTGAGCACGGTCTCGCACCGTACAGAGGGGCCCGCCGACCGTGATGGTCGACGGGCCCCTCTGGCGCAGTGCCTGCGGCTGACCGCTACTTGCCGGTGAAGGTGTGGGTGAT
>NZ_MJGR01000007.1:0-147 GCF_001865105.1 Curtobacterium sp. MCBA15_016 | reverse complement strand
GTGCCGCCGGTGGTGAAGGTCCAGTCGCCGGTGGTGTTGGTGGTGATGGTGCGCAGGAGTGCGCCCTTGGTGTCGTGGAGTTGGACGGTCTTGCCGGGGGTGTTCTTGCCGGTGACGGTGATCTTCTGTCCCTTGGTGTACTCGGTG
>NZ_MJGR01000006.1:7096-7421 GCF_001865105.1 Curtobacterium sp. MCBA15_016 | reverse complement strand
GACGGGCTCCTCGACGCGGTGGCGTTCCGCCCGCGTGGCGCCTTCGGCTGGACGAAGATCGGCTACGGCCTGTCGCTCAACCGCTTCTACCACCGGACGCGCTTCGGACGGCTGCTCGCGCGCTTCCTCCCGCGGTCGCGGACGCTCGGCTACACGACGGCGCGGCGACTCGACCTCGTGCTCGACGAGCCCGAACAGCTGCAGTTGGACGGTGATCCGTTCGGCCTGGTGGCCGCTGCCAGCCTGCGCGTCGAGCACGGCGGTCTCGTGCTGCGGACGGCCTGACACGGCGGTCCGACGTGGGTGCGTGACGGACGGGAGGCGC
>NZ_MJGR01000006.1:0-6421 GCF_001865105.1 Curtobacterium sp. MCBA15_016 | reverse complement strand
GAGGCGCGGTGCCAGCCGGCACCGCGCCTCCTGTCCGTCAGGTGGATGCGTCGAGGACGCTAGGCGCGCGCGGACCGCACCCGGTCCGCGAACGCGGCGTGCAGCGGGTGCTGCTCGTCGAGCCCGGTGATCTCGGTCACGACCTCGGCGTCGCTCCGGTCCGAGCGCAGCAGCGCCTGGAGCTCGACGCTCTGCTCGTCGTCCGGCACGTCGAAGCGCAGCGCGGCGCCCATGGCGTCGAGCAGCGCCGTCGGCTCCGTGCCGTCCTCGGCGAGGGCGGCGGCGGGCGACACGAAGCGCTCGTCGCGGGAGAGCTTGCGCAGCGGCTGTCGGCCGACGCGGGTCACGGTGTCGGGCAGGTGCGGGTTCTCGAAGCGCCCGATGATGGCCTGCACGTACGCACGGTGGACCTCGGGGTCGAGCTCGTGGCGGCGGACGAGCAGGTCGCTCGTCTCGGCGAGCACGGACTCGAGCTCGGACCGGACCGCGGGGATGGCGATGGCGTCCGAGATCTTGTCCGCCCCGGCGAGGAAGCCGTGGTACGCGACGGTCGCGTGCCCGGTGTTCACCGTGAAGAGCTTGCGCTCGATCGACGCGGCGAGGCCGTCGACGTAGTGGGCGCCGGGGATCTCCGGCTCGTTCCCGCCGAACGGCGTGCGGTCGATGGCCCACTCGAAGTAGGTCTCGACGGTGACGTCCAGGCCCGCGCCCTCGGGCTGCGCCGGGACGATGCGGTCGACCGCGGTGTTCGCGAAGACGGCCTTGGCGAGGGCCTGGTCGCGGACGTCGGCGGGGAGCGCCTCGACGATGAACTCGCGCAGGCGGTCGGTGGCGTTGAGGGCGTTCTCGCACGCCATCACGGCGATCGGCGCGGCGTCCGCGTCGCGTTGCTGGAGCGCCTTCGCGATGACCGGCGCGATGAACTTCAGGACGTTCGGTCCGACGGCACAGGTGACGATGGACGCCGTGGCGATCTCGGCGACGACGGCCGATTCGTCCTGGGCGCTGTTCAGGGCACGGAAGTTCGTGACCTCGTGGTCGCGCGCGTTCTGACCGACCTCGTGCACGGTGTACGAGTCGGCAGCGGCGAGTGCGTCGATGAGGGGCGCGGCGACGTCGGCGAAGACGACCTCGTAGCCGGCCTCGTGCAGGAGCAGTCCGACGAAGCCGCGGCCGATGTTGCCCGCGCCGAAGTGGACGGCGGTGGGGGTGCTCACTCGTTGACCTCACCGAGGATCGACAGGATCGCGGCGGTGTCCGGTGCGTCGGTCAGCTTCTGGACCTCGTCCTCGTCGCTGAACACGATCGCGATCTTGGACAGGATGTCGAGGTGCTCGTTGTTGACGCCGGCGATGCCGACGACGAAGCGGACGGGGTTGCCGTCCCAGTCGATCGGGGTCGCGTAGCGGATGAACGACAGCGCCGAGGACTTGATGGCGTCCTTCGCGTCGTTCGTGCCGTGCGGGATGGCGAGGAAGTTCCCCATGTAGGTCGAGACGCTCTTCTCGCGCTCGAGCATCGCCGGGTAGTAGTCCGCCGTGACCGCGCCTGCAGCCTCGAGGATCTCGGCCGCCTCCTTCATCGCCTCCGACTTGGTCGGTGCGGTGTCCTCGGTGTGGATCCGGATCTGGCTCTCCTGCAGGACGGGCATCGGGGTTCTCCTTGCTTCGTGACGTGGCGTCGTGGACGTGTGGAGGGGACGAGCCGTGGCCCGTCCCCTCCGATACTGCACTTCGTTACTGGTTCTTGAGCTGTTCGACGACCTGGTCGTACTGCGGCGCGTTCATGAAGTTGCCGACCGACACGTGCTGTGCGTTCGGGTTCTTCTGCTTCGCGCGCTCCGTCAGCTCCTCCTGCGTGATGATCAGGTCCTCGTCACCGGAGAGGTTCGCGATCGCCTTGTTGGAGACCGTGACCCCTTCGATGCCCGCCTTCTTGATCTTGTTGCGGAGGACGCTGGCACCCATCGCGCTGGAGCCCATGCCGGCGTCGCAGGCGAACACGAGGTTCTGGACGCGGGTCGCGGTCGCGGTGGTCGCCGAACCGACGCCACCGAGCGAGGCCTCGGCCTCCTCCTCGTTCGCCGGGGAGTTGTTGCCGAGCAGGCCCGAGGTCGCGGCGTTGACGTCGCGGCCCTTGTTCGCCTGGAGCTTCGCCATCGCGGCGCTCATGTCGCCGCCACCGTTCGCGAGGTCACGCTTGCGGGTCGCGATGAGGAAGAACGACGCGACCGCGAACGACACCGCTGCGGACAGGATGACCGAGAGGATGACGCCGAGGAAGCTGTCCTTCGCCGTCGCACCGAGCACCGCGAAGATCGATCCGGGCGACGCCGGGGCGACGAGACCGGAGTGGAACGCGACGTTGGTCGCGACGCCCGTGGCACCACCGAGGATGACGGCGATGAACAGGACCGGCTTCTGCAGCACGTACGGGAAGTAGATCTCGTGGATGCCGCCGAGGAACTGGATGATGATCGCGCCGGGAGCGGTCGAGCGGGCGATGCCGACACCGAAGAAGGTGAAGGCGAGCAGGATGCCGAGACCCGGGCCGGGGTTCGCCTCGAGCAGGAAGAGGATGCTCTTGCCGGACTCCTGGACCTGCTGCGCGCCGAGCTGGTCGAGCACACCGTGGTTGATGGCGTTGTTGAGGAAGAACACCTTGGCCGGCTCGATGATCACGCTGGCGAGCGGGAGCAGCGAGTGCTGGACGAGGAAGTTCACCGCGTCGCCGAGGCCCTCGGCGATGAGCTTGAACAGCGGCGCGAGCCAGAAGAACCCGGCCATGGCCAACCCGAAGCCGAGGATGCCGGCCGCGTAGTTGTTCACGAGCATCTCGAAGCCCGGCTTGATCTTGCCGTCCCAGAGCTTGTCGATCTGCTTGATGAGGTACGCGCCGAGCGGCCCGCAGATCATCGCGCCGAGGATCATCGTCGTGCCGTTGGCGCCGATGATGACACCCATGGTCATGATCGAACCGACCACCGCACCACGGGTCTCGTAGACCATCCGGCCACCCTGGATCGCGATCGCGAGCGGGATGAGGTAGGTCAGGATCGGGCCGACGAGGCCGACGTTCGCGACGCCGCCCGTCTCACCGAAGCCGCCGAGGATGCCCACGGGCGTCCAGCCGGTCTCGATGAAGAAGGCGGTGATGATGCCCCACGCGATGAAGATCGCGATGTTGGGCATGACCATGCCGGAGAGGAACGTGCCGAACTTCTGAACGGCGACGCGTGCGCCGCCCCGCGACTTCGCGGGAGCGTCGGGCGCTGCAACGGACGACGTTGTCATGTGCGGTGACTTTCTGTGAGGTGCTGCTGCTGCGTGTGGAGGGGAGGTGGTGCTGGGGGTTCGGATCAGGCGGCGTGCGTCGCGGCCGCGGCGGACTTGGCGGCCGCCGCCGTGCTCGCGGCGAGTGCCGCCTGGGCCATCTCGCGGGCCTGGTCGAGGGTGTGCTTGCCGAGTTCGGCGCGCACGTCGGCCAGGGCCGCGGGGGTCATGGAGAGGGTCGTGGCGCCGAGACCGACGAGCACGACCGCGAGCAGCGGGTCGGCCGCTGCCTCGCCGCAGATGCCGACGGGCTTGCCGGCGTCCGCACCCGCTGCGCCGAGCTGCGCGACGAGGCGGAGCACGGCGGGGTGCCACGGGTCCTGGTAGGACGCAACGGTGCCGAGCATGCGGTCGGCGGCCATCGTGTACTGGGTCAGGTCGTTCGTGCCGATCGACACGAAGTCGGCGGAGGTGAACACCTGCTCGGCCATCAGCGCGAGCGAGGGGACCTCGGCCATCACACCGGCGGTGCGGATCCCGAGCTCGCGGGCGAGGTCGACGAAGTACTCGGTCTCCTCGGCGTCGGCGACCATCGGGGCCATCACCCAGAGGTCGGCCTCGGTCTCGGCGTCGGCCTGGGCGAGCGCGGTGAGCTGGTCGCGGAGCACCTCGGGGTGGTTCCGGAGCGCCCGGAGACCGCGTCGACCGAGGGCCGGGTTCTCCTCGTCCTTGTCGGTGAGGAACGGCAGGGGCTTGTCGGCACCCGCGTCGAGCGCCCGGACGACGACCTTCTTGCCCGGGAAGGCCTCGAGCAGCTGCTTGTAGGAGTCCTTCTGCTCGTCGACGGTCGGCGCCTTCGGCGAGTCGAGGAAGAGGAACTCGGTGCGGAAGAGCCCCACGCCCTCCGCACCGAGAGCAACGGCGCCCGCGGCGTCGGCCGGGCTGCCGAGGTTCGCGAGCAGCGGGACGGTGTGCCCGTCGGCGAGCGCGCCGGCGGTCAGGGGCGCTGCGGCCGCGGCGAGGCGGTCGGCGATGCGCTGCTCGACGTCGGCGACGAGTTCGGCCGACGGGTCGGTCACGACGGTGCCGGCGGCGGCGTCCACGACGACGACCGTGCCGTCGGCCAGGTCGTCCGCGCCGGTCACGCCGACGATCGCGGTGATGCCCTTGGCACGGGCGAGGATCGCCGTGTGCGAGGTCGGGCCGCCGTCACGCGTGACGAGGGCGAGGACCTTGTCGAGGTCGAGGAGTGCGGTGTCGGCCGGCGCGAGGTCACGGGCGACGAGCACGAAGGGGGTGTCCGACTCGGGCACACCCGGGGCGTGGACGCCGCGGAGCTTGGCGATGATGCGCTGGGCGACGTCGTCGAGGTCGGCCGCACGCTCCCCCATGTACCCGCCCATCGAGACGAGCAGGTCGCGGAACTGGCCGAACGCCTCGAACACGGCGCGCTCGGCGTTGGTGCCGCCGTCGATGCGGGCGTGCACGTCGTCGAGGAGGGTCGGGTCCTGCGCCATGAGCGCCTGCGCCTCGAGCACGGCCTGGGCGTCCCCGCCGGCGAGCTGCCCCCGCTTGTTGAGGTCCTCCGCCACCGCTGCGATCGCGGCGGCCACGGCCTGCTTCGCGTCGTCCGCCGAACCGGTCAGGGCGTCCTTCGACGGTTCGCCGAGCGGGTCGGCCATGCGGAGCACGGGGCCGTGGGCGACGCCACGGCCGACGCCGGTGCCGAGCAGTTCGGACATTCGAGACTCCTTCATCTCACGCGCGCTTGCGGTGGGGTGGTTCGTTCGGTGCGCGCAGCGCGGAGACGGGACCCCGCCGGTGCGGCTGAGCAGCACCATACCCCGATCCACGTTGACAAACAAACACATCCGGGGATAAAAATGCAGAAACAGATGCCCGTTTGCGTCTGGTGGCCGATCCGTTCGGGTCGCTGTCGCCGGAGACGTGCCCGGTCGTGTCCGTTCCGTTCCGACTCCCCCACCGCTTCCGAGACGACGAGGCCCCGATGTACGCACCAGAGCGCCACCAGCGCATCGTCGAACAGGCGCGTGCGCAGGGCCGGGTCGACGTCAAGGACCTCGCCGAGCTGCTCGAGGTGACCCCGGAGACGATCCGCCGCGACCTCACCTCGCTCGAGCGGCGCGGGCTGGTCCGACGTGCGCACGGTGGCGCGATCCCCGTCGAGCGCATCACCCTGCACCCGGGGGTCGGCGACCGTGGCGGCATCAACCAGGCCGAGAAGATGGTCATCGCCGAGGCCGCGCTCGGCGAGCTGCCCGAGAACGGGTCCGTCATGATCGACGCCGGCACCTCGACGATCTGCCTCGCCGAGCTGCTCCCGACCGACCGCGGCCTCACCGTCGTGACGCACTCCCTGCCCGTGGCGATGGCGGTCGCGAACCGGCCGGGCATCGACCTGCACCTGCTCGGCGGCAACATCCGCAGCGACTCGCTCGCCGGCGTCGGCACGTGGACGCACCAGCTCATCGGGATGGTCAGCGTGGACGTCGCGTTCATCAGCATCAACGGCATCACGCCCGAGCGCGGCCTCACGACGCACAACATGGCCGAGGCCGCCGTGAAGTCCGCGATGATCAAGTCCGCGCGCCGCAGCATCCTGCTCGCCGACCACACCAAGTTCGGTCGCGAGGAGTTCGGCCGCGTCGCGCCGCTCGCCGCGATCGACACGATCATCACCGATCCCGGCGTGAACGCCGACCTCGTCCGCGAGGTCGAGGCCGCCGGCACCGAGGTCTTCTGGCCCGGCCGCGACTGACCCTGCGTCCCGCCCCGGAACCGCCCACCCCGCGCTCGCTACCATGAGCCAACCACCCATCGACAGGAGTACATCGATGTCCGAAGCCACCCGCACCGTCACCGTCGCCAGCGCGTCCGGCCTGCACGCACGCCCGGCCTCCCTCTTCGTCCAGACCGTGACCGCGTCCGGCCACCAGGTCACGATCGCGAAGGGCGACAAGTCCGGGAACGCCGGCAGCATCCTCGCGCTCCTCGGCCTCGGCATCGAGAACGGCGACGAGGTCACCCTCACGGTGAACGGCGACGACGCCGAGACCACCGCGGACAGCCTGGTCGAGTTCCTCAAGACGGACCACGACGCGGCCTGATCACACGACGGACGGGAGGCG
>NZ_MJGR01000005.1:146894-179294 GCF_001865105.1 Curtobacterium sp. MCBA15_016 | reverse complement strand
CGGACGGGAGGCGCGGTGCCAGCTGGCGCCGCGCCTCCCGTCCGTCGGTGGTCGCGTCGTGGGCGCGTGCGTGCCGGCGTGCGGCGGCGCTTGCGTCCGCGCGCATCATCCGACGTTCCGCCGGTCGATCGACGCGTGCAATGTCGGAACGTGCGCGCGCATCTCTTGCGCGTGCATCGTCCGACGTTCCGCCGGTCGATCGACGCGTGCGATGTCGGAACAGGCGCGCGCACGGACCCCGCGCGACCCCGCTACTCGGTCGCCTCGGCCTCGGAGAGCTCCCGCCGCGCCCGGTACCGACGCGCCCGCAGGCTGACCACGACGGCGGAGGCCACGATCGCGATGCCCGAGCCGACGAGGACGGCGAGCACACCCTCGTCGAGGATCTCCTCGTTGCGGGCGAAGGCGAGCTCGTTCATGAGCAGCGAGACCGTGAACCCGATCCCGCCGAGCACGCCCACCGTGACGATCGACCAGAACGACAGCGTCGAGCGGCCGGGCGCCCGGAAGATCCGGGTTGCGACAGCCCCGAACAGCGTGATGCCGATCACCTTGCCGACCGGCAGCGCGAGCACCACCGCCCAGAAGGTCGGCGAGAGCTCCCCGATGCCGACGGCGGGCACCACCACCGCGGCCGACGCGAAGGCGAACACCGGCAGGACGATCGCGTTCGACCACGGCTCCACGTTGCCGTGCAGCGTGTGCCCGGGGCGGCGCGGCAGGACGAGCCCGAGTGCCACGCCCGCGATCGTCGCGTGCACGCCCGAGTGGTACACGAGCCACCACGTCAGGACACCGAGCACGACCATGCCCGCGATGACCCAGGTCTGGCCGGGACGCCCGGGGCGCAGGGCCTTGCCGAGCAGCCAGAAGAGCGCGAGCACGACGACGGCGCCGGCGAGCGCGAGGAAGTCGGTGTCGTGCGCGAACACGACGGCGATGATGATGATCGCGATGAGGTCGTCGAGCACCGCCAGGGCCAGCAGGAACACCCGGAGCGTCGAGGGCAGCCCACGACCGAACATCGCCAGGACGCCGAGTGCGAAGGCGATGTCCGTCGCGGTCGGGATCGGCCACCCGTGCCCGTACGGCGTCCCCGCGGTCACGACGAGGTAGATGCCGGCCGGGACGAGCACGCCGCCGACCGCCGCGATCGCGGGGATGACCGCCGTCTTCGGGTTCGACAGCTCACCGGCGACGAGCTCGTGCTTCAGCTCGATCGCCACGAGCAGGAAGAACACCGCGAGCAGCCCGTCACTGATCCAGTGCGACACCGAGAGGTCGAGTCCGACCGCACCCCACGGGGCCTGCACGTGCAGGAGGTGCTCGAGGCCGGGGCCGAGCGGCGAGTTCGCCACGACGAGCCCGAGGACCGCCGCGGTGAGGAGTGCGATGGCGCTGAAACGGGGGGAACGGACGATTGCCGGCATGGAACTCCGTCGGAGAAGGGTCGGGTGGGAGATCGTCGACCAGACTTCCCGACACGCCACGTACAGCATACCGGCCGACCCTCCGCGGCGTCCACGGTGTGCTGCGTGGCACGATGAGCGCATGACCGCCGTCTCGGACCTCGTCACCGTCGTCGACCGCCTGCTCGACCCCGCCGGAGGGTGCGTCTGGAACCGCGCCCAGACCCATGCCTCGCTGGCGCGGTACGCGGTCGAGGAGTCGTACGAGCTGGTCGACGCGATCGACTCCGGGGACGACGACGAACTCCGCGAGGAGCTCGGCGACGTGCTCTACCAGGTGGTCCTCCACGCGGGACTCGCGGAGTCGTTCGACCTCGAGGACGTGGCCGCCGGCGCCCGGGACAAGATGGTGCGCCGGCACCCGCACGTGTTCGGGGACGAGCGGGCGGACACCGTGGAGGACGTCGTGCGCGTCTGGCGGGCGGCCAAGGCTGCGGAGAAGTCCTCGCGGCGGAGCGTCTTCGACGGGGTCCCTCGGGCGATGCCGCCGATGGAGCGGGCCGTGAAGCTGCTGGAACGCCTGGAGGAACGGGGGGACTCCGACGCGGTCGTCGCCTCCGTCGTCGCGGCGGCGGGCGCGGGGGCGCGGTCGGGAGGCGCGGGTGGCGTCCCGGACGCCGGTGCTGCGGGTGCGGGGGCGCGATCGAGGGCCGGGGGTGCGGTTCCGGACGCGGGTGCGGTTCCGGACACGGGTCCTGGTCGGGAGGTGCGGGTGGAAGGCGCCGGTGGTGCCGTCGTGGATGCCGGGTGGGGGACCGCCGTGCTCGCGATGATCGCGGAGGCGCGTGGCACCGGGATCGACCCGATCGCCAGTCTGCGTGCCGCGGTCGCGGAGCTGGAGGCGGCCGGCCGCGTCGGAGAGTGAGGCGACCTGCCGCGCCCGAGCGGTGCGGGTGCGGATGCTCGGTGCGGGTGCGGGTGCGGGGTGCGGGGTGCGGGGGGCGCGGGCGAGGGGAGTGCGGGCGTCCTCCCAACCCGAAAAAAGGAGGACGCCCGCGAGTGGGCCGACGGCACCACCAGGGATGCGGTGCCGATGGAGCAGCCCACTCGAACCGCGGGGCACACTGCAGCACGTTGCCCACGCGATCGGTTCGTCGGATGGATCAGGCACCCGTCGAACCGAGGTTCTGGATGAAGAATATCAGCCGGTCGGAACGTGTGCAAGCCGGGAAGGTCGATCTGCCAGAATCGATCCATGGCTCCGACCGTGACGGCTCCCCGTGGCATGCGTGACTTCCTCCCGGCAGACAAGGCCCGGCGCGAGCACGTCCTGGGCGTGATCCGCGACGTGTACGCGCGCCACGGGTTCGACGAGATCGAGACCCCGGTCGTCGAGGACGCCGCCCGCCTGCACTCGGGCCTCGGCGGCGACAACGAGAAGCTCGCGTTCGCGGTCATGAAGCGCGGGCTCTCCACCGAGGACCTGCAGCACGCCGGTGCGCCGCTCGACCTCGCCGACCTCGGGCTGCGGTTCGACCTCACCGTGCCCCTCGCGCGCTTCTACGCCACGCACCGGGCCGAGTTGCCGTCGGTGTTCCGGTCGGTGCAGATCGCCCCGGTCTGGCGTGCCGAACGCCCGCAGAAGGGGCGCTACCGGCAGTTCGTGCAGTGCGACATCGACATCCTCGGTGAGCCCGGGCAGCTCGCCGAGATCGAACTCATCCGGGCGACGACCGCTGCCCTCGACGCGCTCGGGATCCAGGGCACCACGATCCGGATCAACGACCGCCGGATCCTCCTCGCGCTCCTCGGGTCGTGGGGGATCACCGACCCGACCGCCGCCGACCGTGCGCTCATCACGATCGACAAGCTCGACAAGATCGGGCCGGACGGCGTGGCGGCAGAGCTCCGCGAGACCGTCGGCGTCGAGCTCCCCGGGCTCGAGGACACGATCCGCACGCTCGAGACCGCCGACTGGGACGCCGTCGGGGGAGCCACGTGGCTCGACACCGACGCGTTCGAGGACCTGCAGCGGCTCCGTTCGGCGCTCCCGGGCGTCGACCTGCGCTTCGACCCGACGCTCGTCCGTGGCATGGGCTACTACACGGGCACGATCTTCGAGGTCGCGCACCCCGACTTCGGCTACAGCCTCGGCGGTGGTGGGCGCTACGACGGCATGATCGGCCGGTTCCTCGGTCAGGACGTGCCCGCGGTCGGGTTCTCCCTCGGGTTCGAGCGGCTCGTCGACCTCGTCACGCTCCCCGAGTCCGCCGAGTCCGACGCCGTCGTGCTCGTGTACGACAAGGACGTCGACCCGGTCCGGCTCGCGGCGCTCAAGGCCGAAGCGCTCGAGGGGCACCGTCGTGTCCGGCTCGAGCGACGCACGAAGAACATGAAGAACCTGCTCGCGGGACTCGTCGCGCAGGGCTTCGACGCGTTCGCCTCCGTGGGTGCCGACACGCAGTCGCTCGAGGGTGTGGAGTTCCGCCCGCTGGCGTGAGTTCTCCACAGTCGCCCGTCATGCACGCCTCGTGTTCACCCGCGCCTCGCTAGGATCGACTCCGCAATCACCACAACCGAACGTGTAGGGAGTACCCCGTGGCCCAGATCGACGCCGTAGGCGCACGCGAAGTCCTCGATTCCCGAGGCAACCCGACGGTCGAGGTCGAGGTCCTGCTCGATGACGGGGTCGTCTCGCGCGCACTCGTCCCGTCCGGCGCCTCCACCGGTGCGTTCGAGGCGTACGAGCTCCGTGACGGAGACGCTTCCCGCTACGGCGGCAAGGGCGTCCTCAAGGCCGTCGACGCGGTCCTCGACGAGATCGGTCCGGCGCTCGAGGGCTTCGACGCCACCGACCAGCGCCTCGTCGACGCCGCACTCATCGAGCTCGACGGCACCGAGAACAAGTCGCGCCTCGGTGCGAACGCGATCCTCGGCGCCTCGCTCGCCGTCGCACGCGCGGCCGCCGACTCGGCCGACCTGCCGCTGTTCCGCTACCTCGGCGGCCCGAACGCGCACACGCTGCCCGTCCCGCTCATGAACGTCGTCAACGGTGGCGCGCACGCCGACACCAACGTCGACATCCAGGAGTTCTTCCTCGTGCCCTACGGCGCCGAGTCCTTCTCCGAGGCGCTCCGCTGGGGCGTCGAGACGTACCACGCGCTCAAGGGCGAGCTGAAGAAGCAGGGCCTCGCGACCGGCCTGGGCGACGAGGGCGGCTTCGCCCCGGAGCTCGCGTCCAACCGCGCCGCGCTGGACTTCCTGCTCGCCGCGATCGAGAAGGCCGGCTTCACGCCGGGCAAGGACATCGCGCTCGGTCTCGACGTCGCCTCCACCGAGTTCTTCCACGACGGCAAGTACGCGTTCGAGGGCAAGCAGCTCTCCGGCGAGGAGTTCACGGCCTACTTCGCCGAGCTCGTCCGCGACTACCCGCTCGCCACGATCGAGGACCCGCTGGCCGAGGACGACTGGGCCGGCTGGTCGCACCTGACCGCCGAGCTCGGCGACAAGGTGCAGATCGTCGGTGACGACCTGTTCGTCACGAACCCGACGCGCCTGCAGCGGGGCATCGACGAGAAGGCCGCGAACTCGATCCTCGTCAAGGTGAACCAGATCGGCACCCTGACCGAGACCCTCGACGCCGTCTCCCTCGCGCAGCGCCACGGCATGACGGCGATCCTGTCGCACCGCTCCGGCGAGACCGAGGACACCACGATCGCGGACATCGCGGTCGCGGTCGACGGTGGCCAGATCAAGACCGGCGCCCCGGCCCGCTCGGACCGTGTCGCGAAGTACAACCAGCTGCTCCGCATCGAGGAGGAGCTCGGCGACGCCGCGGTCTACGCGGGCCGCTCGGCCTTCCCGCGCTCGGCTTCCCTGTAACCAGCGCCTCCGCGAGACGCCGTCCTCCCTCGGGAGGGCGGCGTCTCGTCGTTCGGGCGCCGAGGTCGCACGGCATGCCGCGCGCCGACCGTCGAGGTCGCACGAACTGCCGCCTCAGCCGGACGCGGGCGACCGATCGTGCGACCTCAGCGGACCGCCCGCGGCGTGTTGCGCGACCGCGTGCCGGGCTCTGGCAGCGTTCCGGGGGTGCGCCGCGCCTCCTGGATCGCCCGCTGAGAGGGCGCCGAACGGCCGCGTGCCGACCGCCAGCAGGGCCGCCGGCGGGTTATCGTCGGACCGTGCCCAGCCAGAAGCCCCGTGTCCGCCGCGTCCCCGTGGCGCTGCCCGAGGGCGGCTCGTCCGAGCAGCCGTGGTACCGCTCGATCCGGTTCTCCGGGTTCAGCCTGCTCATGCTGGCCATCATCGTGCTGTTCGTCGTCGTGCTCGCACCGTCACTCCGGACGCTGATCCAGCAGCAGGAGCAGATCGCCCAGCAGCAGCGCGAGGTCGCGAGCCAGAAGGCCGACGTCGCCCAGAAGAAGAAGGACGTCGCGCGCTGGGACGACCCCGCGTACATCGAGGCGCAGGCCCGGGACCGACTGCTCTACGTGTACCCGGGCGAGGAAAGTTACCTCGTGATGGGCAGCGAGAACCGCAAGGCCGAGTCGACGCCGACGACCGATTCCGGCACGCCCGTGAGCTCGACCGTGCAGACGCCGAAGGTCGACTGGGTGCAGGCGATGCTGTCGTCGGTGCTGACCTCAGGGCTCACCGACGAGACCACGCAGCAGCTCGTCGCACCGGACGTCTCCGGCACCGGCGACACGAAGTAGGACGACGCGCGGGACTCCGGTAGGCTCACGTACCCGTGACGACCCCTCCCTTCGACCCGCCCTCCGAACGCGACATCCAGGTCGTCTCGGCGCAGCTCGGCCGACCGGCGCGTGACGTCATCGGGATCGCTGCTCGCTGCGTCTGTGGCAACCCCACCGTCGTGTCCACGAAGCCCCGGCTGTCGAACGGCACCCCGTTCCCGACGCTGTACTACCTGTGCCATCCCGCGGCCACCGCTGCGGTCAGCACCCTCGAGGCCAACCAGGTCATGCCCGAGCTGGCAGCCCTGCTCGAGGACCCGACCGTCGCCGAGCAGTACCGCGCGGCGCACGAGTCCTACCTCGCCGATCGCGAGTCGATCGAGCACGTCGACGAGATCGACGGCATCACCGCGGGTGGCATGCCCACCCGCGTGAAGTGCCTGCACGCCCTCGTCGGCCACGCCCTCGCCGCCGGACCCGGCGTCAACCCCATCGGCGACCTCGCGCTCGAGCGCACGAGCTGGTCGCCTGCCCGGTGTGAGTGCCGGGCGTATGATGAGGGAGCAGACGCCGGAGTCGGGGCGGGTGGCGGCGAATTCTGACCAGCCTCCCGGCAACCACCCCACTCCAAGGAGATCATCCACCGTGCCCAAGATCCTCGTCGTCGGCGGCGGTTACGCCGGCTTCTACACCGCCTGGAAGCTCGAGAAGCACCTTCGTCAGGGCGAAGCCGAGGTCGTCATGGTCGACCCGCTGCCGTACATGACGTACCAGCCGTTCCTCCCCGAGGTCGCCGCCGGTTCCATCGAGCCGCGTCACGCCGTCGTCTCCCACCGCCGTCACCTCAAGAAGACGCGCGTCGTCACCGCCAAGGTCACGAAGGTCGACCACGCCAGCAAGACGGCGACCATCACCCCGGCCGAGGGCGAGGCGTGGGAGGAGTCCTACGACCAGATCGTCATGACCGCGGGTGCGGTCTCGCGTACCTTCCCGATCCCGGGCGTCGCCGACGAGGCGATCGGTCTGAAGACGATCGAAGAGGCCGCGGCGATCCGCGACAAGATCCTCACGAACTTCCACAAGGCAGCGACCCTGCCGGCCGGCCCGGAGCGTGACCGCCTGCTGACCGTCGTCGTCGTCGGTGGTGGCTTCGCCGGCATCGAGGTGTTCGCCGAGCTCCGCTCGTTCGTCTCCGACCTGCTCAAGAGCTACCCCGAGCTGTCGTTCGACGACACGCACTTCCACCTCGTCGAGGCGATGGGCCGCATCATGCCCGAGGTCTCGCTCGAGACGTCGCACTGGGTGCTCAAGAACCTCGCGCAGCGCGGCGCCACGGTGCACCTCGAGACGCAGCTGGCCTCGGCGGTCGGCGGCGTCTGCGAGCTCAAGACCAACGACGGCGCGATCGAGAAGATCGAGTCCGACCTCATCATCTGGACCGCCGGCGTCATGGCGAACCCGATGGTCAAGGGCACGGACCTCCCGCTCGAGCAGCGTGGCCGCATCCGCGTGCAGCCCGACCTGCGCGTGGTCGACGACAACGGCGTGATCGCCGACGCGTGGGCCTGTGGTGACGTCGCGGCCGTGCCGGACCTCACCGGTGGTGGCGTCGGCGGGTTCTGCGTGCCGAACGCCCAGCACGCCGTCCGCCAGGCGAAGCAGCTCGCGAAGAACCTCGTCGCGACGATCCGCGGCGAGGCGACGACCGACTACAAGCACGAGAACCTCGGTGCCGTCGCCGGCCTCGGTCTGGGCATCGGTGTCTTCCAGTCCGGCAAGTTCGCCATGAAGGGCTTCCTGGCCTGGGGCGCACACCGCGGCTACCACGGCCTGGCGATGCCGTCGTGGGAGCGCAAGTGGCGCGTCATCGGCGACTGGGTCGGGGGCTTCTTCCTCGGCCGCGACATCGCGTCGCTCGACGACCGCGAGACCCCGCGCGCCGCGTTCGAGGCGTTCGCGTCCCGTCCGAAGCCCGCAGCCGAGGCCCCCGCGGCACCGGTCGAGGCGTCGAAGCCGACCACCGCTCCGGAAGAGGGCAAGCCCGCCGGTGCGGCCGGTCCCGCCTACGGTGAGCCGGCGAAGGACGTCTCGAACGACGCCGAGCCGGTGAAGGCCGAGGCGGACGCCAAGTAGCGACACGCTCCAGACGAGGCGGTCACCCCACGGGGTGGCCGCCTCGTCTTCGTCGGTAGGCTGTTGCGGCCCGCCCCCGTGGCCCAATCGGTAGAGGCATGCGACTTAAAATCGCCGAGTTGTGGGTTCGAGTCCCACCGGGGGTACCGAGGCGACGGACGAAACCCCGCCCCCGCTACCATTCTCGGGTGGTCGGATTCGGAAGCGCGCTCGCGAACCTGCGGAACGCCCTCGGCCGACCCGAGGCCCACGTCGAGGTGGTCGACGGCGAGACCGTCCCCACCGGCATGCTGCTCGGCACGCTGGGCGCCCTCCTCCTCGACGCCGGCAGCTCGGTGACCGACGTCCGTTCGGCGCTCGAGAAGGCCCGCGACGCCGCCGGGGTCGGGCCGACGCTCGCCGTCGGGGTCCTCCCCGCCCTCGTCATGGTGAGCGAGGTCGCCACCGGCGCCGCCACCATCGTCAACGCCGAGGGCGTCGAGCTCTCGAGTCGCCAGGCCGCCCGGGCGAACCGGCTCGTCCTCGGCCTCGAGAGCGGTTCGATCGCTCTCGCCGAGATCCCCGCACGGGTCCGAGCGATCCGCGCCGGGACCGTCCCGCCGCCGGCACTGCCGTGGATCCTCGGCAACGCCCTGACCTCGGCCGGACTCGCGGTGGTGTTCCGCTGCCCGTGGTGGGCGATCCTCGTGGCGCTGGCCGTCGGAGCCCTCGTCGGCGTGATCGGGCTCGTGCTCCGTCGCTTCCGCGAGGCCGTGGCGATCATCCCGTTCCTCGCGGCCTTCGTGTCCACGACGATCGTCGGGCTCGTCGCCGCCGGCACCGGGTTCGACCACGTCCCGCTCTTCGCCGTGTGCGCCCCCGTGGCCGTGTTCGTGCCGGGAGCCCTCATCACCAACGCCCTGCTCGAGCTCACCGCGGCCGACATCGTGACCGGGTCCTCGCGGCTCGTGCAGGGGCTCATCATGCTCGGGTTCATGGCGGCGGGCATCGCGTCGGGGAGCGCGCTGACCGGGCTGCACGTCGACCCGTCCTCGGCGGCACTCGTCGGCGAGGTCGCCGGCGTCGGCACGGACCGCGGCGGGTGGGAGGCCGTCCCGTCCTACTGGGTGTCGTGGGTGGCGGTGGTCGGGCTGGCCGTCGGCCTCGGCCTGGTCTTCCGGTCGGGGTGGCGGCTCACCCTCGTGTCCGTCGCGGTCATGGTCACCGCCTACGCACTGGTGAGCGGGACGACGCCGCTGTGGGGGAGCGTCGTCGCCACCGGTGCGACCGCCGCGCTGCTGTTCGTCGCGACGCGGCTGCTGGAGCGGCTGGTGCCGGCGATCCCGGCGACGGTCTCGTTCTTCCCGGCGTTCCTGCTGCTCGTGCCGGGGACGGTCGGGCTCGTCGCGGTCGCCACGTTCGACCCCGAGGCGCTGGCGAACCCGCTCGCGACGTTCGTCAGTCTCTGCATCGGGACGAAGATCGGCGGCCTGCTGCCGGGGTTGTTCGCGCGGAACGCACCGCACCGCGGGGTCGACGCGACCCAGTAGACGCGCGCAGCGCGGAGAGCGCGGCAGCCGCCGTGGACGCGACCCACTGCGGGACGGGAGGCGCGGTGCCGGCCCGCACCGCGCCTCCAGGCCGTCACGGCGCGAGCAGGAGCCCCGCAGCCTGGTCGTCCACAGCCGTCGCCTTCGCGAGGTAGTGCACCTTCTTGCCCGTGGCGTTGTACGGCAGCTCGGTGACGAACCGGTAGAGCCGCGGCCGCTTGTAGCGGGCGAGGCCGGGGTGCGACGCGGTCCACTCCTCGAGGGCGGCGGCGGCCTCGACGTCGTCCTCCGGCAGCCGCCCGGGCGCGCGGACGACGTACGCCGTCACGACCTCGCCCCAGCGCTCGTCGGGGACGCCGACCACGATCGCGTCGGCGACGCCCGGGTGCTCCTGCAGTGCGGCCTCGACCTGCACGGGGTGGACGTTCTCGCCGCCGGAGATGATCATGTCGTCCTTGCGCCCGACGATCGTCACGCGCTCGTGCTCGTCCCACGTGGCGAGGTCGCCCGGGTAGAACCAGCCGTTCGCGAACTTCTCGGCCTCGAGCCCGGGGTTGCGGTACGAGTAGCCGGACTTCACGGTGCGGACCGCGAACTCGCCGATCTCCGAACCGTCCTTCGGCACGGTGTCGCTCGGGTCGGCGAGGCGGTCCTCGTAGACGCGGACCACGGCGACGTCGTCGTCGGTGGAGGCTCGGCCGGTCGAGCCGGCACCGTCGGGGAAGTCCTCGGGGCGGAGGAAGGTGTTCCAGAAGGTCTCGGTCGTGCCGTAGCCGTTGAAGATGCGGGGCGACAGGAGCTCCTGGTACCGGAGCGCCGCGGCCCGGTCCAGCGGTGCGCCCATCGTCACGATGCCGTTGAGGGAGGACAGGTCGCGGGGCCGTTGCTCCTGGGCGTTCGCGAGCTGCACGAGGTTCGGCGGGGCGCCGATGAGGAATGTCAGCTGCTCGGACTCGACCAGGTCGAGCACACGGTCGGCGTCGAAGTGCCGGAGCGTGGTGAGTTCGGCGCCGACGTAGAACACCGGGTTCGGGCCGCCGGAGTAGAGACCGCCGCGGTGGAAGAGCGGCGACATGTTGAGGGTCTTGTCGAACGGGCTCAGCGGGAAGTGCATGATCACGTCGTGGGCGCTGAGGACCTCGACGAGGCTCGGCAGCGGCACGGGCTTCGGCCGTCCGGTCGTGCCGCTCGTGTACAGGCGCGTCGTCTCGTCGTAGGTGCTGCGGGGCTCGGACGCGGCGAGCTCGTCGGCGGTGACGGGGTCGCTGGTGAGGAGCGCGGCGAAGTCGACGTCGCCGGGTCGGGTTCCGTCGCCGACCACGACGACGTGCTCGGGCGTGTGGTCGGAGCTGGCGAGCGCGGCCGTGATGTCGGTCGAGCGGGCGGCGTCGTGGACGAGGACCACGGGGGCGGAGTCCTCGATGATGAACGCGACCTCGTCCGACGCGAGTCGGAAGTTGGTGGGGGAGAACACCGCGCCGATGCGGTGGGCCGCCAGGTACAGGATCGCGAACTCGGGGGAGTTGAACAGCTCGACCATGACCACGGAGCCGCGTCCGACCCCGTGGCGCACGAGCCACCCGGCGACGCGGTCGACGTCGGCGCCGAGCTCGGCGTACGTCCACGAGCGGTCGGTGTCGGGATCGCGGAGCGCCGGTCGGCCGGCGAAGCGGTGGGTGTTCCGGGCGAAGCCGTTGGCGTACGTGTAGCTGTGCTCGAAGACGTCGCGGAAGCGGGTCGGGTCGTAGTCGGATCGGGTCTCGGTCATCGTCGCTCCCAGCAGCGGTCGTGGTGCTGCACGCACCGTCCGTGGTACGGCGCGCTCCGTTCGTGGTGTCGCGCGCACCGCTCGTCAGCGTATCCGTGCAGCGAGCCTCGGCGGCAGCCCGATCCGGGCCCTGACGGTGCCACGTTCAGGCGCGCTGGTCGACCCGGGCCGCCCGCTGCCAGCACCAGACGGCGACGGCTCCGGCGGTGCAGACCGCGGCGACGACCACCAGTGCGACGGGGGAGACGTGCGTTCCGCCGGATCCGGAGTACACGGCGGCGGCCAACGCGACGGCGACCGCGGCGATGGCGGCGTACCGACCACGGGACCGCGCGAGCAGGGACTGCCCGGCGGACCCGGCCACCGGCAGCAGCGTCACGACGACGGCGCCGAGGCCGCCGACGCACAGGGTGATCGCGAACTCGGACACGAACGACACCCAGAAGCCGGACCCCGGCGTGACGGAGTGCAGGACCCAGCCGGCCGCCGCCACGACGAGCAGCGCGATCGACCGCCAGGTGGCGCTGCGGGCGCCGGCAGCGATCGAGGAGCCGAGCCGGAGCGCCCGGGTGTCGAGGTCCGGTCGGCCGATCGGCACGAGGACGGCACCGACGATGACGGCGGGTGAGAGCTCGAAGGTCCGGGTGACGCCGCACGCCACGAGCGCGGCGAGCACCAGCCAGGGGGAGACCCGGAACCCGATGGTGCTGCGATCGGTGCCGGCTGCCCAGCGGGTGGCGAGGACGATCGTCGTCGTGAGGACGGCCGCGCCGAGCAGGACCGCGATCGCCAGGCGGACGTAGCGGGCCTCGAGGGAGATGCCGACGCCGAGGAGCGTGCACAGCCCGACGACCAGCACCGCGACGGTGATCGAGGCCCAGGTCGGGAGCACGTCCTCGCCGCGGCGTCGCTCGTCACGGGGGCGGTTGCGACCGAGGAGCCCGGCGAACGGCGACCGGATCCGGCCCCGGGCGACGCCGGCGACGAGTGCGAGCGGACCCGCGATGAGCACGAGGAAGCCGGCGGCGACGGCCGTGGCGACGAGGACGGTGCGCCACGAGAACGCCGCCTGGATGGTCGGCACGGTGGTGTCGTACGCGGTGGAGGCGGTCCAGTCGCCCGCCGGGCCGGACCAGTCCAGCCCGCGGCCGTGCCCGCCCGTGGTGGTGCCGGACCCGCTGCCGCTGTCGCTGCCGGCGCCGGTACTGCCGCCGCCTCCATCGGAACCGGAACCCGGACCGGAACCCGGACCGGAGCCCGAACCGGAGCCCGAACCGGTGCCATTGCCGGTGGATCCGCCGGTCGCGGTGCCGTGGCCGTTCGGGCCCGTCGTCGTGCCGGTGCTGGCCGTCCCGGTACCAGGGGTCCCGGACGGCGAGCCGCTGCCGGTCGACCCGTCACCCGGCGCGCCCGGTGCCGCGGACGCCCGGGAGACGACGACCCGGACGGCCGTCGAGGTCGGCGAGAAGTTGCCGGCGGCGTCGTGCTGCGTCGCCGTCACCGCCCGGCTGCCGGCGCCCAGCGTCGAGCCGGCCGTGGTGCAGGACCACCGGCCGGAGGCGGGCACCTCGGTCCGGCACACGGGCGCACGGTCCACGTACACGGTGAGCACGGCGCCCGCCTCGCCCGTGCCGCTGACGGTCAGGGGCTGGACGCGCACGCGGTCGCCGGAGCCGGGCGCGGTGATGCGCGGTGCCGTCGGCGCGGTCCGGTCGAGCGTCACGGTCACCGGGGTCGACGCGGCGCTCCGCAGGTCGGACCGGTACCCGTCGGCCGTGCTCGCGGTCTGCGTGGCGGTGACCGAGAGCCGTGCATCGCCCCCCGGGGTGCCGCCGCGGAGGGACACCGTCCACCGGCCGTCGGCACCGACCGTGGCGGTCCGGTCCGTCGACGACCCGGACACCGAGAGCGTGACGGTCGACCCGGCGTGTCCGGTGCCGGTCACCGGACCGTTCGTGGGCCGTGCGGTGGTGACGACCGGCGGGACGATGACGTCGGACGCCGGGGTGCGCGCCGAGCCGAGCCCGGGGAAGCTCTGGTCCGCCACGGTGAAGACCTGCTGCGGTCCGCTCCGGACGGTCGCGAGGCAGGACCAGGCACCGTCGTCGTGGACGGTCGCGGTGCACCCGGTCGACCCGGTCGTCGCCGGACCGGTGACCCGCAGGGCGTGCCCGGGGGTGCCCCTGCCGCTGAAGCGCACGGTCCCGCTGGTGATGTCGCCGGGGTCGTCGATCGACGGGCGCACCGGGGGCCGGCTCGGCGACGTGGTCGGGGGTGCCGGGGTCAGGTGGTCCTGGGGTGCTGGCGTGGGGGTGGGTGTCGTGCCCGGATCGGGCTCCGCCCCAGCGGCAGCACCGGTGGACGTCACGGCTGCGGACGTCCCGGCTGCGGACGTGACGGCGGTGGCCGGGGCCACGGCGAGGGCGAGCAGGCCCACGACGAGGGCGGCCCCCGCGGCGACGGCCAGCGTGATCCGGGTTCGGCGAACGGGGCCGTCGCCCCCGACAGCCCGGTCGTCCACGTTCTCCCCGCGCGCGTTCATCCGAGTCCATCCCACGTGATCGAGCCGCTCGGGTCAATACGTCGATCGGATGATGTCCGTGGACCGAGCGACACGCCGAGCAGCCCGAGCGCGCGGTGTGTGCGACTCGGGAATCGCCCGTGAACCGGGGCCGTGGACGAGAGGGCACCCCGCTGGTCGATACAATCGTCCTCGGCCGTGACGCCGGCCCCGTCACACCGCGATCCCGACGCGCAAAGGAGTACGCCCTCATGGACACCGGACTCATCACGACGCTGATCGTCGTCGGAGTGGTGGTGGTCCTCCTCGTCGTCGTGGGGATCTACCTGTGGGTCACGTACAACTCGCTCGTCACGCTGAAGGTCCGCGTCGACGAGGCGTGGAGTGACATCTCCGTGCAGCTCAAGCGCCGCGCCGACCTCATCCCGACGATCGTCGAGACGGTGAAGGGCTACGCCACGCACGAGAAGTCCGTGTTCGAGGCCGTGACGAAGGCCCGCGCCGAGACGCTCAGCGCCGGGGACGCCTCGAGCGCCTCCACGGCCGAGGGGCACATGCAGAAGGCGCTGAAGAGCGTGTTCGCGGTGGCCGAGGGGTACCCGCAGCTGCAGTCCAGCCAGAACTTCCTGCAGCTGCAGTCCGAACTCGTCGACACCGAGGACAAGATCCAGTCCGCCCGTCGCTTCTACAACGGCGGCGTCCGCGAGCTGAACACCAAGATCCGGGTCTTCCCGAACTCGTCGTTCGCGAAGAGCCGCGGCTTCACCGAGGCGTCGTTCTTCGAGACCGCCGAGCCCGCGGCGATCGCCGAACCGCCGCGCGTCCAGTTCTGACCCGCCCGGCGACGGCTGCGACGTGTACAGCGCGATCGCGCGCAACAAGCGCAACACGGTCCTCATCGTCCTGGTCTTCCTGCTGATCATCGGGGCGCTCGGGTTCCTCGGCGGATACCTCGCCGGCAACGTGTCGATCGGCGTGATCGTCCTCGTGGTCGCGCTCGGGTACGCGCTGGTGCAGTACTTCGCCGCGGGTCGCCAGGCCACGGCGATCGCGGGCGGCATCGAGATCGACCGGAACACCGAGCCACGACTCTGGCGCACGGTCGAGAACCTCGCGATCGCCACCGGGATGCCGATGCCGCGCGTCTTCGTGATCGAGGACCCGTCGCCCAACGCCTTCGCCACCGGCCGTGACCCCGACCACGCGATCGTCGCCGCGACGACCGGGCTGCTGGCGATCATGGACGACCAGGAGCTCCAGGGCGTCATGGCCCACGAGCTCGGGCACGTCCGGAACTACGACATCCGCGTCTCCACGATGGTGTTCGGGCTCGTGGTCGCGGTCGGTCTCATCGCCGACGTGCTCCTCCGCATCTCGATCTTCAGCGGGCTCGCCGGCGGTCGGAACCGGAACAACGACAACGGCGGCAACAACCCGATCCTGCTCATCGCCGGCCTCGTCGCGGTCATCGTGGCGCCGATCGCCGCGGCGGGCGTGCAGGCCGCGGTGTCCCGGCAGCGGGAGTACCTGGCGGACGCGACCGGCGCGATGACCACCCGCCACCCCGAGGGGCTCGCCCGTGCGCTCGAGAAGCTCGGCGCGTACGGCCGGCCGATGCAGACGCAGAACTCGTCGATGGCGCACCTCTGGATCGCCGACCCGATGCGGCCCGGCCTGATGGACCGGCTGTTCTCCACGCACCCGCCGCTGCCGGAGCGGATCGCGCGGCTGCGCGGGAGTCTCGACCGGTTCTGACCCGACGGCGGGTGCCGGCGACCGGGTGGGGCCCAGGAGGCGCGGGTCGGCCCTGCCCCGCACCACCGGCCCGTCAGACGGCCGGTTCCAACGCCACGCTCGCGTCCGCGTCGTCGGCCGCGACGTGCGGCACCAGCCGCACGCCGAGCGCCCCAGCGACCGCAGCCGCGGCGGTTCCGCGGTCGGTGACCTCGACCCCGTCGAGCCCCTGCCACGCGGCCGTCCGTCGGAGGGTCTCGGCGAGCCGCCCGGCATCGAGCCGCTCGCCCGGCTCTTCCCACGCCGTCCGCACGCGCAGGACCCCGCGCTGCCGGTCGCTCTTCAGGTCGACCCGCCCGACGAGCCGGTCGTCCTGCAGGACGGGCAGGACGTAGTAGCCGAAGACCCGCTTCGGGGCCGGCGTGTAGATCTCGATCCGGTAGTGGAAGCCGTACATCCGCTCGGCCCGCCGCCGGAACCACACGACCGGGTCGAACGGACTGAGCACGGCGTCGGCCGTCACGTGCCGCGGGACCCGGGCATCGGCGTGCATCCAGGCGCGCTCGCCCCACGACTCGACCCGCACCGGCACGAGCTCCCCGGCGGCGACGAGTTCGGCGATCGCCGCGGCGGTGTCGTCGGAACGGAGCCGGTAGTAATCGGCGATGTCCGCGCGGGTGCCGACGCCGAGCGCCCGGGTGGCCCGACGGACGAGTTCGAGGACGGCTGCGGGTCGCGCCGGTGCGTCCTCGAGCGTGCCGGCAGGCAGGACCTGCTCGGGGAGCGCGTAGACCCGCTCGAAGCCGGACCGTCCGGCGCTCACGACGTCGCCCCAGCGGAACATCTGCTCGAGTCCGAGCTTCACGTCGCTCCAGCCCCACCACGGCCCACGGCGGACGTTCGACTCGTGCTCGACCGCGCTCGCCGGCATCGGCCCCTCGGCCGCGAGCAGCGCCCGGAGCTCGCGCCGGACCCCCTCGGTCCGCCGGACGCCGTCGATCCGGTTCGGCCACGAGTCGCGCTCGCGCAGCGCGTCCATCCGCCACCGGAAGAGGGGGAGATCGGTGCGGTCGACGAAGGCGGCCTCGTGCGCCCAGTACTCGGCGTAGGGACCGCGCTTCGACATCGTCAGACGGTCGAGCGTGGACCGGTCGTAGGCGCCGAGCCGGGCGAAGAGCGGCAGGTAGTGGCTGCGCTCGAAGACGTTCACGGAGTCGATCTGCAGCAGGCCGAGGCGCGCGAACCCCGCGTTCAGCGCCCGGGTCGACACGGCGGCGGCGGGCGGCTGGCCGAAGCCCTGGGCAGCCAGTGCGACGCGGCGGGCCTCGGCAGCGGAGAGCGTGGTCCTGACCATGTCCGAAGGCTACCGATCGCCGCCGACACCCCGCTTCCGGTGACGTATGCCGTATCTGGTACCTGTCGGGCCGCACATCGGTACACTCGCGATCATGGCATGGGGCAGAAAGCAGCAACCGACGCATCCGGACCCCGTGGTCGAGGAGTCCGTCCCGACCGGCATGCGGATCGCCGGCGCGTGGTCGTGGCGGATCCTGGTCGTCATCGGGGTGATCGCGGTCTTCATCTGGCTGATGACGATCTTCAGCCAGATCCTCATCCCGTTCCTCGTCGGCATCGTCGTCTCGGCGCTGCTCGTGCCGATCTCGAACTGGATGCAGCGCCACCACGTGCCGAAGTGGCTCGCGGTCGTCATCAGCCTGCTCGGCGGACTCGCGGCGATCGGCGCGCTGGTGTGGCTCGTCGTCGACCAGATCATCGCGTCCTACCCGTCGCTCCGCGACCGCACGGTCGACCAGTACGCGAACATCAAGGACCTCGTCCTCAACTCCGGCCTGGGCATCACGCAGGGTGACGTCAACGGCTGGCTCGACGACGGCACGAAGTGGCTGCAGGACAACAGTGCGTCGATCCTCTCCGGGGTCGCGAGCGCGGGGTCCGGTGCCACGCACGTGTTCGAGGCGCTCTTCATCATCCTGTTCACCACGATCTTCCTGCTCATCGACGGCAAGAACGTGTGGCGGTGGGCCGTGCGGCTCTTCCCGAAGAAGGCCCGTGCGACCGTCGACGGCGCCGGTGTCGCGGGGTGGATCACCCTGACGAGCTTCATCCGCGTCCAGATCTTCGTCGCGTTCGTGGACGCCGTCGGCATCGGGCTGGGCGCCTTCATCGTCGGCCTGTTCTTCGGCGGTATGCCGCTCGTGATCCCGATCGCGGCCTTCGTGTTCCTCGGTGCCTTCATCCCCGTCGTCGGTGCGATCGTGACCGGGTTCCTGGCCGTCTTCGTCGCGCTCATCTTCAACGGCCCGCTCGCGGCCGTCCTCGTCCTCGCGGTCGTGCTGCTCGTGCAGCAGATCGAGGGACACATCCTCCAGCCGCTCGTCATGGGCAACGCGGTCAAGGTCCACCCGCTCGCGGTGGTCCTCGGCGTCACGGCGGCCTCCGGGCTCGCGGGCATCGCCGGTGCCTTCTTCGCCGTGCCGCTCATCGCCACCGTGAACACGATGGTCATGACGATCGCGAGCGGCCGCTGGCGTGGACTCGACTCCGAACACGTGCTCGAGGCCACCCCGAAGCGCGGCCAGCACGGGCAGCTCCAGCTCCGGCGGGGCCGCCGGCACAAGGTCGGCGACGCGGTCCCCGCACCGGGCAGCAAGCCGGAGCCGACGGCGGCTGAGGGCACTGCCAGCACCAACTGACGTCACGGGTTCGTCAGGAGTGCCGCGAGCGACGATGATGGACCCGTGACCGACACCACCACGCCGCTGATCCCCACGCTCGACGACATCGAGAAGGCACGTGTGACGATCGCCGGGGTCGCCCGTGTCACCCCGATGGAGACCTCGCAGTTCCTCGCCGAGGTCCTCGGGTCGCCGGTGCACCTCAAGTGCGAGAACCTGCAGCGCACCGGTGCGTACAAGGTGCGCGGTGCGTACAACCGCCTGTCGACCCTCACCCCGGAGCAGCGGGCCGCGGGGGTCGTCGCCGCCAGCGCCGGCAACCACGCGCAGGGGGTCGCCCTCGCCGCGCGCGAGCTCGGCATCCCCGCGACGATCTTCACGCCGGTCGGCGTCGCCCTGCCGAAGCTCCAGGCCACGCGGCACTACGGCGCCGAGGTCGTCCTGCGCGGGCACTCGGTGGAAGAGGCGCTGAGCGCGGCCAAGGACTTCGCGACACGGACCGGAGCGGTCTTCATCCCGCCGTTCGACCACCCCGCGGTCATCGCCGGCCAGGGCACGCTCGGGCTCGAGATCCTCGACCAGGTGCCCGACGCCGACACGGTGATCGTGCCGATCGGCGGCGGCGGCGTCATCGCCGGCATCGCCCTCGCCGTCAAGGGCGTCGCCGAGCGCCTCGGACGCACCATCCGGGTCATCGGGGTGCAGGCCGAGAACGCCGCCGCCTACCCGAGCTCGCTCGAGGCCGGCGAACCCGTCACCGTCAGCACGAAGCCGACGATCGCGGACGGCATCGCCGTGGCCAGACCCGGCGACCTGAACTTCCCGATCATCCGCGACCTCGTCGACGACATCGTCACCGTGTCCGACGACGACGTCGCCCGGTCGCTCCTGGTGCTGCTCGAACGCGCCAAGCTCGTCGTCGAGCCCGCCGGGGCCGTCGGCGTCGCGGCGATCATGTCCGGTGCCGTCCGGGACACCGGTCGCACCGTCGTCCTGCTCAGCGGCGGCAACATCGACCCGCTCATGATGGAACGCGTGATCACCCGCGGCCTCGTCGCGGCGTCGCGCTACATCGGCATCCGCATCATGCTGCCGGACCGCCCCGGTCAGCTCGCCCGCGTCTCGCAGGTCATCTCGGACGCCGGCGCGAACGTCGTCGAGGTGCTCCACACCCGGCACGGCCAGGGGCTCGTCATCAACGAGGTGGCACTCGACCTGTCGATCGAGGCGCGCGGCCCCGAGCACGCGCAGGAGGTCATCCACCGCCTGCACGAGGTGGGCTTCCAGCCGGAGCTGCTCGAGCACTGAGACGGGCGCTGGACCGAGCCGGAGACGGACAGGAGGCGCGGTGCCAGCTGGCACCGCGCCTCCTGTCCGTCAAGGGTGGCGTCTACGGCTCGTAGCGCTCGACCTTCGTCACCTCGACGGCGATCTCCTTGCCGTTGGGCGCGGTGTACGTGGCCTTCTCGCCGGCGCGCAGGCCGACGATGGCCGCGCCCACCGGGCTGACCGGGCTGTAGACGGTGAGGTCCGAGCCCTCGCCGACGATCTCGCGGTTGCCGACCAGGAACGTCGACTCGTCACCGGCGATGACGGCGGTCACCACGGTGCCGGGCTCGACGGTGCCGTCGAAGTCCGCTTCGCCGACCGTGGCGTGCTTGAGGAGCTCGGTGAGCTGACGGATGCGGGCCTCGATCTTGCCCTGCTCGTCCTTGGCGGCGTGGTAGCCGCCGTTCTCCTTGAGGTCGCCCTCTTCGCGAGCGGCTTCGATGCGGTTCGCGATCTCCTGGCGACCTTCACCGGACAGCGTCTCGAGCTCGGCCGTGAGGCGGTCGTGCGCCTCTTGCGTCAGCCACGTGACCTGGGTGTCGTTGCTCATGGTGATTCCCTTCAGCAAAGAACAAGACCGGCCGGTGTGGCCGGTCTTGTCCGCGAATCACAGCAGTCTAGGGAACCCAGCAGTCGTGGATCAAGCCGGTCACACCGCGTGACACGGTGTTCACGGGCGTGCTGATGCTCCGGACGCGCTGATCGGATGCCGGCACCCGGATCTCGCGCCAGCCGACGATCGTGTACGACTTGTCGAGGACCTGGACGGCGCACTTCGCGACCGTGCCGGGGTCGACGGAGATCTGCGTGTGCACGACCACCTGGTGGTCGGAGACGACCTGGTACCCGACGTCGTCGGTGTCGAGGCCGTGGCTGGTCTGCCCGGGACCGGCCCAGACCACCCAGACGATGAACACCAGGGCGACGGCGGCAGCGGCGACGATCCCGATCAGCCGCGTCCGACGAGCGCGTCCGGGGGTGCGGCCGTAGCGGTCGTCCAGCGTCGCGGTGGTGCTGGCGGACGGCTGAGGTGCCGGTTGGTGCTGCGGTTCGGACAGTTCGGGGCTCCCGGGGTGATTATCCTGATCCCAGGGTAGTTCACGTGACACTGTGTGCTGCCACGCGATCAGTGAGGAAGACCAGTGCCGTACCGCTTGATGGCCGTCCACGCCCATCCCGACGACGAGTCGAGCAAGGGAGCGGCGACCGCGGCGAAGTACGCGGCCGAGGGCAACGAGGTCCTCGTGGTCTCCTGCACGGGCGGCGAGGCGGGGGACATCCTCAACGACCAGCTCGGCGAGCCCGCCACGAGCCGGGCGCACCGCGACATGGCCGGGTACCGCCGCACCGAGATGGCCGGGGCCCAGGCGGCGCTCGGCATCGACCACCTGTGGCTCGGGTACCACGACTCCGGCCTGCCCGACGCCGACAAGGGCGAGACGGTCCGCCCCGGCACCTTCTCGACGGTGCCGCTCGAGTACTCGACCGAGGCCCTCGTGCGGGTCATCCGGCGCTTCCGCCCGCACGTGCTCGTCACCTACGACGAGAACGGCGGCTACCCGCACCCGGACCACATCCGGACGCACGAGGTCTCGGTGGCCGCCTGGCGCGACGCCGCGGACCCCGAGAAGTACCCCGACGCCGGGCCCGCGTGGTCCGTCGCGAAGCTCTACTACGAGCGCACCATGAACCCCCGGCGCTTCCGGACGGTCTTCGAGGCCCTGCAGGAACGCGACCCGGACAGCCCGGCGGTCGAGCAGCTGCGCGAGTGGGTCGAACGGTTCGCCGACCGGCCCGACCTCGCCACGACCCACGTCGACGTGCACGAGTACTTCGACGCGCGTGACGCGGCGCTCCGGGCCCACGCGAGCCAGGTGCCGCCGGACAGCGCCTTCTTCTACTGGCCGAACGACCTCCTCGCGACGGTGTGGCCGACCGAGGACTACCAGCTCGTCGAGGCCCGCGTGCCGACCGAGCTCCCCGAGTCCGACCTGTTCGCGGGGATCCCTGCCGACAAGGACACCACTGCGTGAGCACCCTCCACGCGGCACTCGCCGCGACCCCCAGCCCGAGCCCGACCTCGAGCGTCCCGGACGTCGACGTGACGCCCGGGGTCGCGGGCTTCATCGCGATCGCGGTCGTGGCCATCGTGACGATCCTGCTCGTGATCGACATGACGCGGCGCATCCGGCGGACCCGCTACCGGGCGGAGATCCGGGAGCGGCTCGAGGCCGAGGCGAACGGCACCGCGGGTGGCGATCGTGACGGCGTCGACCGTGACGGCATCGATCGCGACGGCGTCGCGACGGACGAGCCGGAGCGGCGTGCGGCCGAGGACGGCCGGGCCGGCGTCGGGGACGACACCGAGCGCGGCTGACGCCACGGGCGCGGCTGACGCGACCGGCGCGGCTGACGCGATCTGTGCGGTGGACCCGCGTGTGTGCGGGACGGGAGGCACGGTGCGGGCCCGACCCGCGCCTCCCGTCCGACGGACCGTCGCGGTCAGCGCACCGGGTCCAGCGCCACGATGAGGACACCCGCCC
The DNA here is from genome assembly GCF_001865105.1 of Curtobacterium sp. MCBA15_016. Lineage (NCBI taxonomy): Bacteria > Bacillati > Actinomycetota > Actinomycetes > Micrococcales > Microbacteriaceae > Curtobacterium > Curtobacterium sp. MCBA15_016. Next base: position 156,935 of record NZ_MJGR01000005.1, on the reverse strand, counting down.
ACTGGGCGGCGAACGCGACGACCGTGAGTGCGTGGAAGACCTCGTGGAAGCCGAACACCGTCGGCGACGGGTTCGGCCGCTTGAAGCCGTACACGAGCGCACCGAGGATGTAGGCCACGCCGCCGGAGAGCACGAGGACCGTCATCGGGACGCTCGCGGCGAAGAACTGCGGCAGCAACCCGAGCGCCGCGCAGCCGAGCACGAGGTAGATCGGCACGTAGAGCCACCGGGGCGCCCCGATCCAGAGGACCCGGAAGGCGATGCCGAGCGCCGCGCCGGACCACATCACCCAGAGCACCACGACCATCAGGGTGTGCGGCAGGGCGCAGATCGCCACGGGTGTGTACGTGCCGGCGATGAGCAGCAGGATGTTCGTGTGGTCGATGCGCTTGAGCACCGCCTTGACCGTCGGGCCCCAGGGGAACCGGTGGTAGGTCGCCGAGACGCCGAACATCGCGAGCGACGTCGCCATGAACACGGCGCTGCCCACCTTCGCCGCGGGTGAGCCCGCGAGGACGATGAGCACGATGCCCATCGCGATGGCGAACGGGAACGCCCCGAGGTGGATCCAACCGCGCCACGCGGGCCGGGGTTCGGACGCGCTGGCGGTCGTCCGTCCGGCGGTCGCGGTGCTCGCGGCCTCGTCGGTGAAGGGGACGTGGGGGAGGGTCCCGGTGTCGTGCTCGGCCTGCATGGTCCGACCGTAGGGGCCGATGCCGAACGAACGCCGAACACGGGCGGACGGCCCGGGGAACGCGGCTCGCTCCGAGGCACCGTGCACTATGTTCGTTCCGTGACCGGCAGGGTGGGATGGGCAGGACGAGGGATCCTCTACCGCGCCTACCAGAACCGGATCCGCCGGCAGATCGACGGCTCGGCGATGCCGAAGCACGTCGCCATGATCGTGGACGGCAACCGTCGCTGGGCGAAGCAGCTCGGTCTCGAGTCCGCCGCGCACGGGCACCGCGCGGGCGCCGCGAAGATCCCGGAGTTCCTGACGTGGTGCGACGACCTCGGCATCGAGGTCGTGACGCTCTACCTGCTGTCGTCCGACAACCTCAAGGGTCGTGGCGGCGACGAACTCGAGCAGCTCGTCGGCATCATCGCCGACCTCGCGGGGACCCTGGCCGACCACCGGGACTGGCGGGTCCAGCACGTCGGCTCGAACGAGGGCCTGCCCGAGCCCCTCGTCGCCGCGCTCTCCGCCGCCGAGCAGCGCACGGCGGAGCACACCGGGCTGCACGTGAACCTCGCGGTCGGCTACGGCGGCCGTCGGGAGATCGCGGACGCCATGCGCAGCATCGTGCAGGCGCACGACGAGGGCGGCGGCACGCTCGACACCCTGGCCGAGGTCCTCACGCCCGAGCTCATCGGTGACCACCTCTACACCCAGGGGCAGCCGGACCCCGACCTGGTCATCCGGACGTCGGGCGAACAGCGGTTGTCGGACTTCATGCTGTGGCAGAGCGCGCACAGCGAGTTCTACTTCGTCGAGGCGCTCTACCCGGACCTGCGCGAGGTCGACTTCCTGCGCGCCGTCCGCGACTTCGGGTTGCGGTCCCGCCGGTACGGCGGCTGACGACCGCCGTTCCCCGCACTGCGGCGGCTGTCGGCCGTTCATCCCAGTAGACTCACAGGGTTTTCGTCCCACGGAAGGTTGCCCCTGTGAACATCGCCGAGTACGCCTCAGGCTTCGCCGAGGAGCCCGGCTACCTCGACCACGCCGCCTTCGGTCCCGTCCAGACCGCTGTCCTCGAGGAGCAGCGCGTGCTCGGGACGATCCAGGAGCACATGCGCTTCGGCGCCATGGAGACGCTCGACGAGCAGGACGCCCGGGTCCGCACCGTCGCCGCACGGCTCGTCGGCCGGCGCGAGGACCAGGTCGTCTCGCAGACCGCCACGACCCCTGGGCTCCTGCACACCGCGTTCGGGCTCACCGGCGGCGTGCTCGTCTCCGCCGACGAGTACCCCTCGCTGCCGCTGGCCCTCGCGAGTGCCGCCTCGGCCACGGGCGGTCGCGTGCAGCCCGTCGTGATCGAGTCCGGCGCCGGGTGGATGACGCCGTCGCTCATCGAGTCGCGCCTGTCCGACGACGTCACCGCGGTCGCCGTCTCGCTCGTCGACTGGCAGACCGGCTACCTCGCCGACCTCGCCGCCATCCGCGAGGTCATCGGCGACCGCCTCCTCATCGTCGACGCCATCCAGGGCTTCGGCGTGGTCGACGCCCCGTACGAGCTCGCCGACGTCGTCGCGACCGGCGGCCAGAAGTGGCTGCACGCCGGGTGGGGCACTGGGTTCACCGCGTTCAGCGACCGCGCTCTGAACCGCCTCCGGCCCGCCCTGTCCGGCCCGCACGGCACGACCGGGTGGCCGACCGAGGTCCCGTCGGTCCGTCCGGGTGCCGCCGGCTTCCAGATGACCCGCACCGACCCGGTGTCGCAGGCACGCCTGGCGGTGTCGCTCGACCGGCTCACGGCCGTCGGCGTCGCCGCCGTGCAGGAGCGTGTCACCGACCGGGTCGAGCGGGTGTTCGACATCGCCGACGAGTTCGGCCTCTCCGTCGAGTCCAGCCGCGACCCCCGGGAGCGCGCCGGGATCGTGGTGCTCCGACCGCCGCAGGGACGGCTCACCGCGCTGTCCGCGGCGTTCCACAACCACGGCGTGACGGTCACGACGCGGCTCGGGGTCGCGCGGGTGTCGGTGTTCGCGTCCACCACGGACGAGACGCTCGACATGTTCCGCGACGCCTGCCTGTCGTACGCCACGATGCAGTAGCGGCCGCGTTGTTCACGTGACCGTAACTCGGGGAACCGCGTGTCGCTGGTGCCGTGTCGGGGGTCGGACGTAGCTTGTCCCCATCGGGCACCGCGCCCGATCGAAGCGGCCACAGTCGGTGCTTCGCAGACCCGCTCCACGGCCGCGTTCGAGGACATGGACCGGGCCGAGCGCGGCCCGGGGATGGAGTGGTCGTGACCTCTCAGAACGTCTCTCGCGGAACACAGCAGCAGCACACCGCGGACTCGTCCACATCGGTCGCCCAGCGCACGTACGTGCTCGACACCTCGGTGCTCCTCAGCGATCCGCGGGCACTGTTCCGCTTCGCGGAGCACGCGGTGGTCCTGCCCGTCGTGGTCGTCAGCGAACTGGAGTCCAAGCGCAACGACCCGGAGATCGGGTACTTCGCCCGGCAGGCACTCCGACTCCTCGACGAGCTCCGGATCGAGCACGAGCGGCTCGACTTCCCGATCGCGATCGGCGACGGCGGCTCCTTCCGGGTCGAGCTGAACCACTCGAACCAGTCCGTCCTCCCGTCCGGGCTACAGCTCGGCGACAACGACTCGCGGATCCTCGCGGTCGCCTCGAACCTCAAGAACGACGGACTCGACGTGGTCGTCGTGTCGAAGGACCTGCCGCTGCGCGTCAAGGCGTCCTCGATCGGCATGGCGGCCGAGGAGTACCGCGCCGAGCTCGCGGTCGACTCCGGGTACACGGGCATCGCCGACCTGCAGGTGTCCGGCGAGCAGATGTCCGACCTCTACGAGAAGGAGGAGATCCGCTCGTCGCAGCTCGACGGCGTCCCGGTCAACACCGGCGTCGTCATCCACTCCGAGCGCGGCTCGGCCCTCGGCCGGGTGCACACCGCCGGCGCGGTGGCGCTGGTGCGTGGCGACCGCGAGGTCTTCGGCCTCCGCGGGCGCTCCGCCGAACAGCGGCTCGCGATCGACGCCCTGCTCGACCCGGAGATCGGCATCGTCTCGCTCGGCGGCAGCGCCGGCACGGGCAAGTCGGCGCTCGCGCTCTGCGCCGGTCTCGAGGCCGTCCTCGAACGCCAGCAGCACAAGAAGATCATGGTGTTCCGGCCGCTCTACGCGGTGGGCGGCCAGGAGCTCGGGTACCTGCCGGGCGACGCGTCCGAGAAGATGAACCCGTGGGCACAGGCGGTGTACGACACGCTCGGCGCCCTGGTCTCCGACAACGTCCTCGACGAGGTCGTCGAGCGGGGCATGCTCGAGGTGCTCCCGCTGACGCACATCCGCGGGCGCTCCCTGCACGACGCGTTCGTGATCGTGGACGAGGCGCAGTCCCTCGAGCGGAACGTGCTGCTCACGATGCTGTCCCGGATCGGGCAGAACTCGCGGGTGGTCCTCACGCACGACGTGGCGCAGCGTGACAACCTGCGGGTCGGTCGGCACGACGGGGTCGCGTCGGTGATCGAGCGGCTCAAGGGGCACCCGCTGTTCGCGCACGTGACGCTGACGCGCTCGGAGCGGTCCGCGATCGCGGCGCTGGTGACGGAGATGCTCGACTCGCCCGACCTGGTCTAGCGGGTCCGCGGGCACGCTGCGCGTCGAACCACGAAACCGACGTCGAACCGGCCCTGGATGCTGGTTCGATGTCGGTTTCGTGGTTCGAACCGAGTGCGGACGCCGGACCGCGCGCGACCGCCGGACCGGACGCGCGTCGGCCCCGCCGCCGACGTGCCGACCGACGGACGGGAGGCGCGGTGCGGGCCCGCCCCGCGCCTCCAGGCCCGTGACCCTCCTGTGCGAACGCACGCCGCGGTCGACTGTCGGTCCCGACCCCGTAGGATCGACCCATGGCTTCGACGACCGCGCGCGGGCGAGCGAGGCGGACCGGGCGTCCGACGAAGGACGCCGAAGGCCGCATGTCGCTCGGGCAGCACCTCATCGAGCTGCGCAACCGCCTGTTCCGCGCAGTGATCGCGATCGTCGTCGCCGCGGTCGGTGGGTGGTTCCTCACCCCGTTCGTGCTCGACGCGCTCCGGTCCCCGGTCTCCCAGCTCGCCAAGGTCGGCGGGCACACGGCCGAACTGAACTTCCCGATGATCACGGGCGCGTTCGACCTGAAGCTGCAGATCGCCATCACGATCGGCATCGTCATCGCGAGCCCGGTGTGGCTCTACCAGATCTGGGCGTTCATCGTCCCGGCGCTGGTGCGGCGTGAGAAGCAGTACGTGTGGGGCTTCCTCGGCACCGCGATCCCGCTGTTCTTCGCCGGCTGCTGGTTCGGGTGGTACATCCTGCCGCACGTGGTCGGCATCCTCGGCAGCTTCGTGTCGAGCCAGGACACCTCGATCGTCGACGCCAAGGCCTACTACGACTTCGTCATCAAGCTCATCGTCGCCGTCGGCATCGCGTTCGTCCTGCCGGTGTTCCTCGTGCTGCTCAACTTCGTCGGCGTGCTGTCCGCGTCCTCGATCATCAAGTCCTGGCGCGTGGCGATCCTCTGCATCCTGGTCTTCTGCGCCATCGTGACGCCCAGCGCCGACGTCATCTCGATGTTCCTGCTCGCCGTGCCGATGATCGTGCTCTACGTCGCCGCGTGCGCGGTGGCCTGGCTCCACGACCGCCGGGTGGCGAAGCGCCAGGCGAAGCTCGACGAAGAGTACGGCCTGTGAGCACGACGGAGCCGAGCGCTGCCGAACGGTTCCGGGCGGCGAAGGTCCGGAACCGGTCCCGCAACCTCGAACTCTTCCGCGCCGACCTGCGGTTCGACCTCGACCCGTTCCAGTTCGCCGCGTGCGACGCGCTCGACCAGGGGCGCAGCGTCCTCGTGGCCGCGCCGACCGGGGCCGGCAAGACGATCGTGGCCGAGTTCGCGATCTGGTTGGCGATGCGGCAGCCGACGGCGAAGGTGTTCTACACGACGCCGATGAAGGCGCTGAGCAACCAGAAGTACGCCGAGCTCGTCGACGTCTACGGCGAGTCCGAGGTCGGGCTGCTGACCGGCGACACGAACGTGAACCCGCGGGCCCGCGTCGTCGTGATGACGACCGAGGTCCTGCGGAACATGATCTACGCGGACTCGGACCTGCTCGACGACCTCGCGTGGGTCGTCCTCGACGAGGTCCACTACCTCGCCGACCGGTTCCGCGGTGCCGTCTGGGAAGAGGTGATCCTGCACCTCCCGACCGAGGTCCGGCTCGTCTCCCTCAGCGCCACGGTCTCCAACGCGGAAGAGTTCGGCGACTGGCTGCAGACCGTCCGCGGCGACACCGACGTCATCGTCTCCGAGGACCGCCCCGTGCCGCTCGAACAGCACGTGCTCGTCGGCTCGAAGATGGTCGACCTGTTCGACTCCAGCGGTGCCGCGGCGACGAACCGCGTCAACCCGGAGCTGCTCCGGCTCGTCGGCGGTGCCTCGCGCAGCGAACGGCACGGCGGCGGACACCGCGGCGGCCGGGGGCGCGGGGGCTACCACGACCGCCGTGGTCCGCGCACCGAGAAGCTGCACCGCGAGCGCATCGCCCACATGCTCGACGAGCGGATGCTCCTGCCCGCGATCTTCTTCGTGTTCAGCCGGAACGGGTGCGACCAGGGGGTCCGGAACGTCCTCCGGTCGGGGCTGTCGCTGACGACGGCGCAGGAACGCAACGAGATCCGCGAGACGGCGGAGTACCACTGCCGCACCCTCCTCGACGAGGACCTCGCCGTGCTCGGCTACTGGGAGTGGCTCGAGGGCCTCGAGCGCGGCGTCGCGGCGCACCACGCCGGGCTCCTGCCGGCCTTCAAGGAGGTGGTGGAGGACCTCTTCCAGCGCAAGCTCCTCAAGGTCGTGTTCGCGACGGAGACCCTGGCGCTCGGCGTGAACATGCCGGCCCGCACGGTCGTCCTCGAGAAGCTCGAGAAGTTCAACGGCGAGGCCCGCGTCCCGATCACGCCGGGGGAGTACACGCAGCTCACCGGTCGCGCCGGGCGTCGTGGCATCGACGTCGAGGGGCACTCGGTCATCCAGTGGTCCGACGGCCTCGATCCCCAGGGCGTCGCGTCGCTCGCGAGCCGCCGCACCTACCCGCTGAACTCGTCGTTCAAGCCGACCTACAACATGGCCGTGAACCTCATCGACCAGTTCGGTCGGCAGCGCACGCGCGAGGTCCTCGAGACGTCGTTCGCGCAGTTCCAGGCCGACCGTTCGGTCGTCGACCTCGCGCGGAAGGTCCGGTCGCAGCAGGAGTCCCTCGACGGCTACCAGCAGGCGATGCAGTGCCACCTCGGCGACTTCACCGAGTACGCGGCCCTGCGCCGTGAACTCTCCGACCTCGAGCGGACGAACGTCCCCGGCGGGCGCGAGGCCTCGCACGGCGCCCGGGCCGAACGGCAGGCCGCCATCACGGACGTCCGACGGCGCATGCAGCGGCACCCCTGCCACGCCTGCCCCGACCGAGAGGCCCATGCGCGCTGGTCCGAGCGCTGGTACAAGCTCAAGCGCGCCAACGACAAGCTCCTGCAGCAGATCCGTTCCCGCACGGGTGCGGTCGCGACCACGTTCGACCGGGTCACGAACGTGCTCCTGCAGCTCGGCTACCTGGTCGACACCGGCAACGGCGAGGCCACGGTCGCCGCCGGCGGGCGTCGGCTGCAGCGGATCTACGGTGAGCGCGACCTGCTCGTCGCCGAGTGCCTCGAGGCGGGCGTCTGGAAGGACCTCACCCCGGCGCAGCTCGCCGCGATGGCCGCCACGATCGTCTACCAGCCCCGCCGAGAAGACGCGCCCGGCACCGAGCACGCCCTGCCCCGCGGGGCGTTCCGTCCGGCACTCGACGAGACCCTCACGATCTGGTCCCGACTCGACGACATCGAGCGTGACGCCCGACTCGCCGGGTCGCAGCCGCCGACCCCGGCCGCCGCGGTCGGCATGTTCCGCTGGGCGTCCGGCTCCGCGCTCGACGACGTGCTGCGCACGCTCGACCTGCCGGCCGGTGACTTCGTGCGCTGGTCGAAGCAGGTCATCGACCTGCTCGACCAGATCCGGAACGCCGGCGACGACGACCTCGCCCAGACCGCACGGCGGGCGACGGACGCGGTGCGCCGCGGCATCGTCGCCTACGCGGCGGTCTGACAGGAGGCACGGTGCCGGTTCCCGAGTCCGACGTGCGCCCGCAGGGCGCCGTCTCCACCGCGCCCATCGCCTCGGCTGCGCGCGCGTCCGGGGCCGCCGCGCGCGCGTCCGCGGCGGGGGGTCGCGGCTCCGCCGTGCGCCCTCCGGCGGGCCGCCGGTCCGACTTCGCGGCCCTGCCGCTCGCGCAGGCGTTCCCGCTCGCCGTCATCGGGGGCGTGCTGTTCGCACTCGCCTTCCCGTCGCCGGGCTGGTGGTTCCTCGCCTACCCGGCACTCGCGTGCATGCTGCTCGCCGCGATGGGCCAGCGTGCTCGGCGCGCGGCCTGGCTCGGGTACGTCTCCGGCGCGGCCTTCTGGATCCCCGCGATCTCGTGGGCCGGCCGCTACCTCGGACCGGTCCCGTGGTTCGCGCTCGCGCTGTTCGAAGCCGCGTTCTTCGCCCTCGGCAGCGTCGCGATCGCCCTCGCGTACCGCTGGGTGGCGCGTGTCGTGCCGTCCACCGCCGGACGCGTGTGGGGCCTCCCGGCCGTCGTCGCCGCGCTCTGGACCGGACGCGAGTGGTTCTCGGGGAGCTGGCCCTACGGTGGCTTCGCGTGGGGGCGGGTCGGCCTCTCGCAGTCGCAGGGCCCGTTCACGCACCTGGCCGCCTACGTGGGCGTGCTCGGTGTGACGTTCGTCGTCGTGTACTGCGTCGCGGTCGTCGTGTCGCTCGCCCTGGTCGTGCCCCGCGGTCCCGGCCGGGCCGTCCGGGTGCCCGTCCGCGTCGCGACGGCGGGACTGCTCGTCGCCGCCGTGCTCGCCGTGCCCGCGTGGCCGACCGCCACCGACGGCACGATCCGGATCGAGTCGGTGCAGGGCGACGGCCCCGCCGGGTACTTCGACCGGGCGGCGCCGGGCGCGGTGCTGAGCGCGCAGGTCGCGGCGACCGACGTCGAGGCGAAGGGGGTCGACCTCGTGGTCTGGCCCGAGGGCTCCGCCGAGTTCGATCCGCGCCAGCAGCCGGTGATCGCGTCGGCTCTCGACCAGGTCGTCGACTCTGTCGGGGCGCCGATCGTCGCCGGCGCCATCACGCAGACGTCCTCGGGGGTCCTGCACAACACCTCGTTCGTGTGGACGAAGGACGGCTGGCAGTCGTCCTACGACAAGAAGCGCCCGGTGCCCTTCGGCGAGTACGTCCCGGACCGCTGGTTCTTCTCCAAGCTCGCGCCGTCGCTCATCGGGCTGCTGCAGCGCGACTACACCCCGGGGACGAAGCGGAACGTGCTGTCGGTCGCCGGCGTCCGGGCGGGCATCGCGATCTGCTTCGACATCGTCGACGACGGACTCGCCACCGACATGGCGCGCGGGGGAGCGCAGGTCATCCTGGCGCAGACGAACAACGCTGACTTCGACGGCACCGACGAGAACCTGCAGCAGCTCGAGATCGCTCGGATGCGGGCGATCGAGACCGGTCGGTCGCTCGTGAACATCTCCACCGTCGGGGCGTCGCAGGTCATCGACCCGACCGGACGGACGATCGACCGGGTGCCGGCGTACACCGCGACGTCGATGATCACGGACGTGCCGCTCGGGACGACCACCACCCCGGCGACCCTCGCGTCCGGATCGATCGCGCTCCTGCTCTCGCTCGGCGGGCTCCTCACGCTGCTCGCCTGCGCGCCCTGGGGCCGCCGCGGCACTGCTCGCCGCGCCTAAGCAAGCAGGCCTCGGTCCCGCACTGGGAGAGGACTGTGAATGCGCCGGTCCGGGAGTGCAGGCGCGTGGGACAGTGTTGTGGAGGGCAGACGAGCGAGAGGAGCACACACATGGCTGATCGGAGTCTCCGCGGCATGCGGCTCGGGAGTCAGAGTCTCCAGAGCGAAGAGGGCGTCGAGCTCTCGGACCGCAAGCGTGCGGTCTACCAGACGGAATCGGGGGAGACGTTCGACATCGTCTTCTCGGCGGATGCAGACGTCCCCCAGACGTGGTCGGAGCCCCGCTCCGGTCGCGAAGGACGACTCCTCGGTGACGACGGCATCCCCGTCGAGGTCGCAGAAGAGGACGTCAAGGCCCCCAGGACCCACTGGGACATGCTGCTCGAGCGACGCTCGCGTGAAGAGCTCGAGGAGCTCCTGCAGGAGCGACTGCAGTTCCTGCGCGCACGGCGCGGCGCCTGACCCGCACACGACGACGACGCCCGCCC
>NZ_MJGR01000005.1:3170-146202 GCF_001865105.1 Curtobacterium sp. MCBA15_016 | reverse complement strand
GGGCGGGCGTCGTCGTCGTGGTGGCTGTCAGCGGCGGCCGGAGCCGTCGCTCGTGCGGTGCCCGGAGGCGTCGGGGCCGGCGTCGGTCGCGCTCCCGTGGTGCTCGTCCTTCGCTGCGTCGCGGAGCTCGTCGGCCGCGGCCTCGTCCGACGCCGCGAGGTGCGCGTCGACGCTCTTGTTCGACTCGGCGAGACGCTGGTCGAGCTCGGACTCGGGGACGATGTCCGCCGCCGTGGCGTCCGGGCGGGGGACCGAACCGGCCGCGGCATCGGCGGCCGCGCTGTTCGCCAGGCTCTCGTTCGCGAGCTTGGAGATCCGCGACAGGAAGTCGCTCCCGGCACCGCCGCCGGCGATCGGTCCGCTGCCGGTGCGCCCGGCGGTGAAGCCCTTCGCGATGCCGGACAGTGCCTCGGTGAACTCGCTCGGGATCATCCAGAGCTTGTTCGCGGTGCCCTCGGCGATCTTCGGCAGGGTCTGCAGGTACTGGTACGACAGGAGCTTGTCGTCCGGGTCGCCGGTGTGGATGGCGTCGAACACCGTGGCGATCGCCTGCGCTTCACCCTCGGCACGGAGGACCTGGGCCTTCGCGTCACCCTCGGCCGCGAGGATGGCGGCCTGCCGCTGCCCCTCGGCCTCGAGGATCTGGGACTGCTTCGTCCCCTCGGCCTGCAGGATGGCGGCACGACGGCTGCGCTCGGCACGCAGCTGCTGCTCCATGGCGTCCTGGATCGACACGGGCGGCTCGATCGCCTTGAGCTCGACGCGGCCGACGCGGATGCCCCACTTGCCGGTCGCCTCGTCGAGCACGACGCGGAGCTGGCCGTTGATGTTGTCGCGGCTGGTCAGGGCCTCTTCGAGGTTGAGGCCACCGACGACGTTGCGGAGCGTGGTGGTCGTGAGCTGCTCGACCGCGCCGAGGTAGTTGGCGATCTCGTAGGTGGCGGCGCGGGCGTCGGTGACCTGGAAGTAGACGACCGTGTCGATCGAGACCACCAGGTTGTCCTCGGTGATGACGGGCTGCGGCGGGAAGGACACGACCTGCTCGCGCATGTCGAGCAGCGGCCGGAGTCGGTCGATGAACGGCACCAGCAGGTTCAACCCGGGGTTGAGGGTCTTGTGGTACTTCCCGAGGCGTTCGACGATCCCCGCGGTCGCCTGCGGCACGATGCGGATCGCGCGGGACAGGACGACGATCACGAAGATGACGACGACGAGGATGAGGACGAGCAGTGCGATCGTCCCGGCTGAGATGGTCACGAGGTGGCCCTTTCTCCGAGGCGGACGACAGCCGTCGACCCCTCGATGGACTCGACGACCACGGGGGTCCCGAGCGGAGGTGTTCGGTCTGTGGCGTCGGCGGAGATGCGGGCGCTCCAGGTCTCGCCGTTGGCCAGGCGGACCTGGCCGGGGGCGGACGCGGTGAAGGCGACGGCGACCGTGCCCGGCAGCCCGATGAGTCCCTCGACGTTGGTGCGGTGCGGGTCGGCGTTCCGACCGAGTGCCGTCAAGAGCCGCGGCCGGACGACCGACAGCAACAGCAGGGCGACGCCCGCGGCGATGATGGCCGACAGCCACCACGGTGCGCCGAGCAGTGCGGCGACCAGCCCGCCGGCGGCACCGGCCGCGAGCATGATGAAGATGAAGTCGAGCGTGAATATCTCGACCACGCCCAGCAGGAGCACCAGTCCGATCCAGATGACGGTCTGGATCCAATCGATCCCGTTCACGCGATCTCCCTCCCTCGGTCGCGCGCGGCTGCTCGCTGCGTCGCGACGGCCGGTCCAACTCCGTTCAACATATCAAGTCCGTGCTGTGCCCGCGCGGTGGTTGGTAGGCTCGTCGGCGGCCGACCCGCCGAACCAGACCTGGAGAACACGACTGTGAGCAACCCCCTCGCCCCCGGATCCCTCGCCGACAAGCGCGCCCTCGTCACGGGGTCGTCCCGCGGCATCGGCGCCGACACCGTCGGGTACCTGGCCGAGGCCGGCGCCAAGGTCGTCGTGAACTACCGCAACAAGGCCAAGCGTGCCGAGCAGATCGCCGAGAAGATCGTTGCCGCGGGCGGGTCGGCACTCGCCGTCGGTGCGGACCTGACCGACCACGACTCCGTCCAGGCGATGGTCGACACCGTCGTGCAGGAGTGGGGCGGCATCGACCTGCTCGTGCTCAACGCCTCCGGTGGCATGGAGTCCGGCCTGGGCGAGGACTACGCGCTGCGCCTGAACCGCGACGCGCAGGTGGACATGCTGCAGACCGCCGTGCCGCACATGCCCGCCGGATCGCGCGTCGTGTTCGTCACGAGCCACCAGGCCCACTTCGTCGAGACCGCCGAGACGATGGACGAGTACGTGCCGGTCGCCAAGAGCAAGCGGGCCGGCGAGCTCGCCCTCCGCGAGCTCGTGCCGCAGCTCGACGCGGCGGGCATCGAGTTCGTGGTCGTCTCCGGCGACATGATCGAGGGCACGATCACCGCCACGCTCCTCAACCGCCTGAACCCGGGCGCGATCGAGGGCCGCCGTGCCGAGGTCGGCAAGCTCTACAGCGTCTCCGAGTTCGCCGCCGAGATCGCCGCGGCCGCGATCGAGCCGATCCCCGCCGACCACACCAAGCTCGTCGGCGACGTCAGCGGCTTCGTCGGCTAACGTCGGACGGGTGACTGCGAAGCCCGGCCTGCGCCGCACCTCCCGGATCATCCTGCTCGACCCCGACGGTCGGGTGTTCCTGATGGACACCAACTCCCCGTCGTCGGACGGAGCGCACCGCTGGATCACACCCGGCGGCGGTGTCGACCCCGGCGAGGACCACCGCGACGCCGCGATCCGCGAACTGCGCGAGGAGACCGGCATCGTCATCGACGACCCGGGCGAGCCGGTGTGGTCGTGGGACTTCACCGTCGAGTGGGACCTGGCCGACCACGACCGCGGCCACGCGGAGTTCTACGTCGTCCGGACGCCCGGTTTCACGCTGTCGGACGCCGAGTGGACCGACGACGAGCGCGTGGACATCCTGCAGTCGCGCTGGTGGACGGCCGACGAGCTCGACGCCACCGACGAGCCGTTCGAGCCCGCCGAGCTCCCTGGTCTCGTCCGCACCCACGCGCCGTCCTGACGCGCCGGCTCGTTCCGGTGCGGAACCGTCCTGTGGAACGTCACACGTCACCGCTACCCTATGGGGCATGGAACCGAGTGCCGAGCACGCCGCTGACACCCACGACCGCATCCGGGTGCGTGGTGCACGTGAGAACAACCTGCGCGACGTCGACGTCGAGCTCCCGAAGCGTCGCCTGACCGTCTTCACCGGCGTGTCCGGGTCGGGCAAGAGCTCACTGGTGTTCGCGACCATCGCGGCGGAGTCGCAGCGCATGATCAACGAGACGTACAGCGCGTTCCTGCAGGGGTTCATGCCGTCGCTCGCACGCCCCGACGTCGACGTGCTCGACGGCCTCACCACGGCGATCGTCGTCGACCAGGAACGCATCGGCGCCGATCCCCGCTCGACCGTGGGCACCGTGACGGACGCCAACGCCATGCTCCGCGTGCTGTTCAGCCGCCTCGGGACGCCCCACATCGGTGGCCCGAACGCGTTCTCCTTCAACCTCGCGACGGTCACGGCCGGTGGTGCCATCACCGTGCAGAAGGGCAAGGACGCCAAGGCGGAGAAGGTCTCGTTCTCACGGCTCGGCGGCATGTGCGCCGACTGCGAAGGCCGCGGCACGGTCACCGACATCGACCTCACGCAGCTGTTCGACGACACGAAGTCCCTGTCGGACGGGGCGATCACGATCCCCGGGTACGGCACGGACGGCTGGAACGTCCGGATGTTCGCCGAGTCCGGGTACTTCGACAAGGACACGCCGATCCGTGACTTCACGGACGCCGAACGCCAGGACTTCCTGTACCGCGAACCGACGAAGCAGAAGATCGCCGGCATCAACATGACGTACGAGGGGCTCGTCCCGCGCGTGCGGCGTTCGTTCCTGCAGAAGGACCGCGAAGCGATGCAGCCCCACATCCGGGCCTTCGTCGACCGCGCGGTCACCTTCACCACCTGTCCGGCCTGCGGTGGCACCCGGCTGAACGACGTCGCACGGTCGTCGACGATCGCCGGCAAGAGCATCGCGGACGTCTGCGCGATGCAGATCACCGACCTCGCCGCCTGGCTGCGGGGGATCGACGAACCGACCGTCGGGCCCTTGCTCGACGGCCTGCGGGACGCGGTCGACTCCTTCGTCGAGATCGGCCTCGGGTACCTCTCGCTCGACCGCCCCACGGGGACCCTGTCCGGGGGAGAGGGGCAGCGCGTCAAGATGGTGAAGCACCTCGGGTCGTCCTTGAGCGACGTCACCTACGTCTTCGACGAACCGAGCACCGGGTTGCACCCCCACGACATCGAGCGGATGAACGGGCTCCTGCTCCGCCTCCGCGACAAGGGCAACACGGTGCTCGTCGTCGAGCACAAGCCCGAGGTCATCGCGATCGCGGACCACGTCGTCGACCTCGGGCCGGGTGCGGGGACGAACGGCGGGGCGCTCTGCTACGAGGGGCCGGTCGGCGGACTCCGTACGAGCGACACGGTCACCGGTCGCCACCTCGACGACCGGGTGTCGGTGAAGGACGTCGTGCGCGAACGCACCGGCGTCCTCGAGATCCGCGGCGCCGACGCGCACAACCTGCAGGGTGTGGACGTCGACGTGCCGACCGGGGTGCTCACGGTCGTGACGGGTGTCGCCGGCTCCGGCAAGAGCACGCTCATCCACGGGTCGCTGTCACCGCGCGACGGTGTCGTCGCGATCGACCAGGGCGCGATCCGCGGCTCCCGGCGGAGCAACCCGGCGACGTACACGGGGCTGCTGGAGCCGATCCGCAAGGCCTTCGCGAAGGCCAACGGTGTGAAGCCCGCCCTGTTCAGCGCCAACTCCGAGGGTGCGTGTCCGGCGTGCAACGGCGCGGGGGTCATCTACACGGACCTCGGCATGATGGCCGGCATCGCGACCCCGTGCGCCGAGTGCGGCGGGAAGCGATTCGACCAGTCGGTGCTCGAGTACCGGCTCGGGGGGAAGGACATCAGCGAGGTCCTCGCGATGCCCGTGGCCGACGCTGCGGCGTTCTTCGCGACGGGGGAGTCGAGGATCCCTGCGGCGCACGCGATCCTCGCCCGGCTCGTCGACGTCGGACTCGGGTACCTGACGATCGGGCAGCCGCTGACGACCCTGTCCGGCGGCGAGCGGCAGCGGCTCAAGCTCGCGACGCACCTCGGCGACCCCGGCGGGGTGATCGTGCTCGACGAGCCGACGACCGGGCTGCACCTGGCTGACGTCCAACAGCTGCTCGGGCTGCTGGACGGCATGGTCGAGGCCGGGCGCACGGTCGTCGTGATCGAGCACCACCAGGCCGTGATGGCACATGCCGACTGGCTCATCGACCTCGGGCCCGGCGCCGGCCACGACGGCGGCCGCATCGTGTTCGAGGGCACGCCGGCCGAGCTCGTCGCGGCTCGGTCGACGATCACGGGGGAGCACCTGGCGGCCTACGTCGGAGCCTGAGGCGGGGGACAGGTGCAGGCGGAGTACCTGAACACCAGCTGGTCGAACGGTCTACCGTCCTGACTGACGCTCATGCTTGGGCCACCCCGCCCGCGGCTACCCGGTCGCATGACGAGCGTCCACGACGAAGGAGACCTCATGGCCGACCAGACCGGTGGACCGAACTACCCCGCAGCGAAGACGCCCGGTGCAGCACCGGCCGGCACGGGTGGCGGACTCGCCATCGCGAGCCTCGTCCTCGGCATCATCGGTGTCGTCGGTGGCATCTTCCTCGCGATCATCGGTGTGATCGCCGGCATCATCGGGCTCGTCCTCGGCATCCTGGCTCGCCGACGCGCGTCCGGTCGGGGGATCGTCCTCGGTGGCATCATCCTGTCGGCCATCGCGATCGTCATCGGCATCGTCGGCTACATCCTCACCGCGGTCGTGCTGTCCCAGGCCTGAGTCCACATCGCCGCTGGCGTCTGACCGGGGATCACCGTCCCGAGTCGGCGCGCGGCGGTCCGCCAGCGAGGCGGGTCGGCAGCGATGCCGATCCGCTTCGCTGGCGTTCGGCGTCCGCGCGTCGCACCCCACGTCCCCACGTCCCGACGCCACGGCGGACGGGAGGCGCGGGTCGGGCCCGCACCGTTCCTCCTGGACCGCACAGCGCGTGTTCCGGACCGCCGGACGCGCGCCCAGGTCGGCCCGCGTAGCTTCCGCCACATGAGCTACAGCCAGCCTGACCCTGCCGAGGAGACCACCCACAGCGAGGAGCCGGAGCAGCCGGACACGGACAAGGAGAACCTCGAGGAGCAGGGCGGCGAACACGCCTCGCTCGAGATCGACACCGACGACGTCCCGACGAGCGTCGACCCGCAGTCCTGATCGCACGGCGGCACGGTCCGCCGGTCAGACGGCCCGTTCAGCCGCCTGCACCAGAGCACGCACGAGCTCGACGTAGTCCAAGCCGACCGCCGCGAACATCCGGGGAACCTGCGACTGCTCGGTGAACCCCGGTGCGGTGTTCACCTCGTTCAGCACGACCCCGTCATCGGTGAGGAAGAAGTCGAACCGCGCGACACCCGCGCACCCGAGCGTGTCGTAGAGGGTCCGCGTTGCGTGGTCGATCGCTGCCTCGTCGGTGGCAGACAGCGCCGCCGGCACCGTGAACCGTGCGGTCCCGTCGTACTTCTCGGTGCGCCCGAACACGTCTCCGTCGGCGACGCCGATCTCCAGCGTCGCGCCGGTGCGGAGCGCCCCGGTGTCGTCGCGGAACACGGCGATGTCGATCTCGCGCCCGGTGACGAACGCCTCGGCGAGCACGTCGGTGCCTGCAGCCCGAGCATGTGCCACGGCAGCCGCGTACGCGTCGGGCGTCCGGACCACCGTCACGCCGTTGCTCGACCCACCGGTCGTCGGCTTCACGACGATGGGCGGCCGCAGGGGCACCGGGCCGATCTCGTCTCCAGCGCGGATCAGCACACCCGGCGCCGTGCGGACGCCGACGGCCTCGGCCACGGTCTTCGTGACCCACTTGTCCATACCGAGTGCGCCGGCGCGGACGGGGGAGCCGACCACCGGCACGCCGATCATCGTGAGGAAGCCGGCGACCGCGCCGTCCTCACCGTGGACCCCGTGGAGCACCGGGAACGCCGCGCGGCACGACGTCAGCACGCCGACGGCGTCCGCGGGGGACAGCGCGGTACCGTTCGTGTGCCGCCAGCTGCCCGTCCGGTCGACCGTCAGGGGGACCGCGTCGAAGCCGAGGGCCCGGACGGCTCGCGTGACCGCGGCCGCGGATGCGAGCGAGACCTCGTGCTCGTCGTTCGCGCCGCCACCGATGACCGCGATCCGGGTCCGGGCCGCAGGGGTGTGGGAGTCGTGGCGATCAGGCAACGGTGGCCTCCGGGGTGGTGACGGTGCGGTGGACCCGGGCGGCGCGCGTGCCGATCCGGGTGACGATCTCGTGCTCGATGGTGTCCGCCCAGCCTGCCCAGTCGTGGACGGTCGGCTCGCCGTGGAGGCCGCGCCCGAAGAACGTGACGGTCTCGCCGAGCTCCAGCCGGTCGTCGCCGGTGTCCACGACGACCATGTCCATCGAGAACCGGCCGACGAGCGGTCGACGGCGTCCGCGCACCTGGACCTCGGCCCGCTCGGACGCCGCACGGGGGAGTCCGTCGCCGTAGCCCAGGGGGAGCAGCGCGAGGGTGGTCCGACGGTCGACGACGTGGTCGAGGCCGTAGCCGACGCCGGCCCCGGGGCCGATCACCCGGGAACCGACGACCGGAGCCGTCAGGGAGAGCGTCGATTGCAGGTCCGTCGAGGTCCGGGATGGGTCGATCCCGAAGAGCCCCGCACCGATGCGGTGCAGACCATGGCGGCCGCCGACCCCGGTGACGGTCGCTGCCGTGGCGGCGAGGTGCGTGACGAAGCCGGACAGTCCGCGGCGCCGGGCGGTGCGGACGGCGTTGTCGAACAGCAGCCGTTCGCGCGTGTTCTGCGGGTCGTCGGGCTGGTCGGCGCAGGACATGTGGCCCATCACCCCGACGACCCGGACCGTGCCGAGCCGCTCGAGCTCGCGTGCGGCGGTGCACAGCGACGGCCACGACCCGGGATCGGCACCGTCGCGGGCCATCCCGACGTCGACGTGCAGGTGGACCCGGGCACGGCGTCCGGTCCGGACTGCTGCACGGCTGACGGCACTGAGCAGCTCGGCGCTCGGGACGGCGATGTCGACGTCGGCGAGCAGCGCACCGTCGAAGTCCGCGTCGACCGGGTTGAGCCAGCTGAGCACCGGCGCGTCCGTCACGGTTGCCCGGACGGCGATCGCTTCGTCGATGGTGGTCACGCCGATCGACGTCGCCCCGGCGGCGAGGACCGACCGGGCGATCGCCCCGTGGCCGAACCCGTCGGCCTTGAGGACGGCCATGACGCCGCCGTCCGTCCGGTCGGCGAACACGGCGGTGTTCGCGCGGACGGCGTCGTCGTGGACGACGAGCTGTGGGCGCGACGGTGTCATGCCTGCCTCCTGGAGATCGCTACCGAACTGATATGCATGATATCGATGATCACCGACACCACGGAGGAAGTCATCGGTCGTGGGGATGACGTCGCGCGCCGCGCGACCCAAGCGGTCGATGCCGCGCGGATGACGGCCGTCGCTGCTGCACGAGGGACGGGAGGCGTGGCTGGCGTGAGCAGACCAGCTGCGGTGATCCGCGCCTCCTGGCCCCACTCGCCGCGCGCCGATAATGCATATTATGTCAACTCAGATCCGTCGGGCCGCGCTGCGGCCGCGCTCTGGTGGTCGACGCCACTCCCCTCTAACATCGCCGTCATGAGCGCCGGGCGGCGCTCGGAAGCGGCGGTGTCCGATGCGGAAGTTCGTCCTGAAGATGTCGATGTCCCTCGACGGTTTCGTCGCAGGTGCACGTACGGAGTCCGACTGGATGTTCCGCGCCGCGAGTCCGGACTCGGCCGCGTGGGTGCTCGACACCGTGTCCGGCGCCGGTGTGCACGCGTTCGGTCGTCGGACGTTCGAGTCCATCGCCGGCTTCTGGGCGAACGCGACGACGCCCGTCGCCGGTGCGATGAACACCGTCCCGAAGGTCGTCTTCACCCGCCAGGCTGGGTTCGATCCCGCCACGGTCGACACGGGTGGGGCGGACTCCCCCGCGGCTGCGAGCTGGACCGGTGCCCGGGTGGCGAACGGCGACCTCGTGGCGGAGGTCGACCGGCTGCGGGCCGAGGACGGCGCCGACGTCCTCGCACAGGGCGGGACGGACTTCTGCCGGAGCCTGGTGGCTGCGGGCCTCGTCGACGAGTACCGCCTGGTGGTCCTGCCGGTGGTCCTCGGGGCGGGTGACGGGATCTTCTCGGGGCTGCAGGACGAACTCGACCTGACGCTGATCAGCTCGACGATGTTCGACGGCGGCGCGAAGGCAGACGTGTACCGACCGAAGCGCTGAACGCGGTCGCCGGCGCTCAGAACACCGCGACCGTCATGCCCGCGGAGGTCGCCGGTCGATCCATCGCGAGGATCGCCTCGGGCAGCTCGTCGAACCCGATCGTCCGACCGATCGACTCCGATGGCCGGAGGCGACCGGCGACGACGTCGTCGAGCATCGCGGCGTACTCCCCCACCGAGATCCCGTGACTGCCGAGCAGCTCGAGCTCGTCGCCGATGACGCGGCCCATCGGGATCGCCGGCACGGCCTCGTCGTCGAGCAGCAGCCCGACCTGGACGTGCCGACCCCGAGGCCGGAGTGCGGCGACCGCGGCGACCGACGTGGCGCGGCTGCCGAAGGCGTCCACGGACACGTGGGCTCCGCCGCCCGTGACGGCTCGGACGGCCTCCCCGACCGCGTCGTCCATCGGCACCGCGACCGCACCGAGGGCTTCCGCACGTGCGAGCGCGGCGGGCGAGACGTCCACCGCGACGACCTTCGCTCCGGCGGCGACCGCGACAATGACGGTCGACAGTCCGACTCCCCCGCAGCCGAAGACGGCCACCCACTCGCCGGCAGCCACCCGTCCCCGGGCGTGCAGTGCGTGGTACGCGGTCCCGAAGCGGCACCCGAGTCCGGCGGCCTCGGCGAACCCGACGGCATCCGGCAGCGCGACGAGGTTGACGTCCGCGTGCGGGACCACCACGGCCTCGGCGTACGAACCGGGCAGTGTGAAGCCGGGCTGCTGCTGCCGGGTGCACACCTGCGTCGCACCGTCCAGGCACTGCTCGCACTCGCCGCACGCGAAGACGAACGGCGCGGTGACCCGGTCCCCCACGGCGAACCCGCGGACGTCGGGGCCGGCGGACGACACCACGCCGGCGAACTCGTGCCCGGGGACGTGCGGCAGGTGCACCGAGTCGTCGTGCCCCTTCCACGCGTGCCAGTCGCTCCGGCAGACCCCGGTCGCGGCGACCCGGACGACCACCCCGTCGATCGGGGCGACCGGGTCCGGGACCTCGACGACCGCGGGGACGGAACCGAACTCGTCGTACTGGACTGCGCGCATCCGGCCATCCTGACAGACGGGAACGCGCTGGCGGGCGCTCTGCGACCCGGTCACAGGACCGAGCGAGCTCGCCCGTCGGACGCGAGCCGTGCCTCCAGGCCGTCGCGCCCGCGGTGCGGACGCACTCGGTGAGCAGAAGGTGTCGGGTCCATCCGTCCGACCCGACATCTTCTGCTCACGAAGCGGCCGCGGGCGCGCCCCGCCCCGCTCAGTACGCGACGCGCCCGTCGCGGTCGTGGAACTCCCCCGTGGGGCCGTCCGCGCCGAGCGTCGCCAGCGCCACCGTGGCGTCCGTCCCCTCGGTCACGGTCTGGTGCCCGCCGAACCCGTTGAACTCCGTCGCCGTGTACCCGGGGTCGCTCGCGTTCACCCGGAACCCGGGCAGGTTCTTCGCGTACTGCACGGTCAGGGCGATGAGTGCCGCCTTCGACGCCGCGTACGGCACCGCCGGCACCGGGTACTCGTCCCGCCCCGGAGTCGTCAGCCACCGCGGGAAGCCCACACCCGAGGCAACGTTCACGATGACCGGGTTCGCCGACTCCCGCAGCAGCGGCAGCGCCGCCTGCGTCACGCGCACGACGCCGGTCACGTTCGTGTCGAGCACGGCTCCGATCGCAGCGGCGTCGAGGTCGTCGACCCCGAACGACGTCCCGAGGATGCCCGCGTTGTTCACGAGCACGTCGAGTCCGGGCAGTCCGGCGACCGCGCGCTCGACCGAGGACTGGTCGGTGACGTCCAGCTGGACGACGTGCGCGCCGAGGGCACGCGCCGCGTCCCCCGTGGCCGGATCGCGCATACCGGCGTACACGGTGTGCCCGGCCTCGACGAGGCGACGGACGGTCTCGAGCCCGAGACTGCGGTTGGCTCCGGTGATGAGTGTCGTTGTCATGCGCCCAGCCTCCGCCCCCGTGGCCGGGTCCCCCAGGCACCGCTCGACAGTGGGACCACCAGTACCAGGCAGGCCGGGAGGCGCGGGTCGAGGATGGTGGGCATGAGCGAGTTCGCGAGTGTGCTGCGTTCCTGGCGCGACCGGGTCCGTCCCGAAGCGGTCGGCCTGCCGGCCGGGCCCGGTCGACGGACGCCGGGTCTCCGTCGCGAGGAGCTCGCTGCGCTCGCCGGGGTGAGCGTCGACTACGTCGTCCGCCTCGAGCAGGGACGCGCGACGAACCCGTCGCCGCAGTTGCTCGGCTCACTCGCCACCGCGCTCCGTCTCACCGAGGAGGAACGCGACCACCTCTGCCGCGTCGCAGGGTCCGCGCCGCCGTCGCGCCGGGTCGTCCCCCGGCACGTCACCCCGGGCGTGCAGCGCATCGTCGACCGCCTCGGCGACGTCCCCCTCGCCGTGTTCACCGCCGCGCACGACATCGTTCTGTGGAACGACCTCTGGGCAGCGCTCACCGGTGACCCCTCCCGGTACACCGGCATCGACCGGAACCTCGTGTGGCGACACTTCATGCACGGCCACGACGAGGTCGAGTGGGACGACGAGCACCAGGAGGAGTTCTCCAGCGACCTCGCCGCCGACCTCCGCGCCGCCGTCGGACGGTACCCCGCCGACCGGGACCTCGCCGAGCTCGTGGCACGCCTCCGTCTCGAGTCCCCCGAGTTCGAGCGCCGCTGGGACACCGGACGCGTCGCCGAGCACCGGGCGAGCCGCAAGCGCGTGCACTCCCCCGTCGGCCCGATCGAGATCGACTGCGACGTCCTGAGCGTGCCGGGTGGGGACCTCCGCATCGTCGTCTACACGGCGGTCCCCAGCACCGAGGACGCCGCGAAGCTCGACCTCCTTCGCGTCACCGGCCTGCAGGAACTCACGCCGAGCTGAGCACGACCAGTCGTTGGGTCGCCCGGGTCATCGCCACGTAGCGGTCGACCGGGCGCCACCGCTCCGGGTCCACCAGGACGACGAGGTCGAACTCGAGACCCTTCGTCGCCTCCGGGGACAGGGAACGGATCCGGTCCGTCCCCGCGTACCCGGCGTCGCCGACCACGCACGCGATCCCGTCGGCGCTCGCCGCGGCCCACCTGTCCAGGACCACGTCCCGCTCGTCCGCGGACCCGTACTGCACCGGCACGCCGGGGTCGCGGATCGAGGTCGGCACGTTCGCGTCCGGCACGGCTGCGCGGATGACGGGTTCGGCGACCGCCATCACCTCGGACGGCGTGCGGTAGTTGATCCGGAGGCGCGCGGTCCGGACGTCCCGGAGCCCGATCCGGTCGAGCCGGTCCTCCCACGACTCGGTGAACGGCTCCCGTGCCTGGGTCCGGTCCCCCACGACCGTGAGGCTCCGGCTCGGGCAGCGCCGCAGCAGCATCAGCCACTCCGCGTCCGTGAGCTCCTGTGCCTCGTCGACGACGACGTGGGCGAACGGTCCCGCGAAGGCATCGGCGTCCGGTGCCGCCGTCACCGCGTCGTCGTCGAGGCTGTTCCGTGCGTCCGCACCGCGCAGCATGCTCATGAGCTGCAGCTCGGAGTCGTCGTTCGCGACGAGGTCCTCGATCACCCGGTCCATCCGCTCGCGTTCGGCGGCCCTGGCGGCCGCAGCACGCCGCTCCCGGGCCGGAGCGGCCGGGTCCCCGATCCGTCGACGTGCGGCGTCGAGCACGGGCAGGTCGGACCGGGTCCACGCGCGGGCGTCCGGGCGGTGCAGGCGTGCGCGGTCGGCTGCGGTGAGGTCGGGCGCGCACCGCGCCAGGTGGTCGGGCACCGCGAGCAGGTCCGCGACGACACCGTCCGGGTCGAGCACGGGCCACGCCCGGCGGAACGCGTCACGCAGGACGTCGTTGTCGTCCACGGAGGCGCGGATCGCCCTGGGTGGGGCCGCTCCCGCCAGGCGGTTGGTCACGATCTCGAGCAGCGCCTCCCAGACGTCGGAGCGTGCGGCGTTGTGCGGGTCGCCCGGGTCCGCCGCGTCGAACGCGTCGGCCCAGTCGTCGGGCGTGATCGGCACGTCCGCCCAGTCCGTCTCGACGACGACCGTCCGCTCCGGCGGCTGCTCGTACCCGCGCACCGCACGCTCGACCGCCCGGGTCAGCGCCGTACCCGCCTTGATCGCCGCGACGTCCGGATCTGCCTCGTCGGGGACGTCGGCGCCGTCGGGCACCAGGTCCGTCACGGTCGCGAGCTGCACCCCGTCCTCGCCGAGTGCCGGCAGCACGTCCCCGACGTAGTCGAGGTGCCCGTGCGTCGGCCCGACGAACAGCACGCCCCCGTGCCGCGGCGACACGCGTGGGTCGGCGTAGAGCAGGTACGCCGCCCGGTGCAGCGCGACGACGGTCTTGCCGGTCCCCGGGCCGCCGTCCACCACGAGTGCTCCGGCCGAGTCCGCGCGGATCACGGCGTCCTGGTCGGACTGGATCGTCCCGAGCACGTCCCGCATCCGCGGGCTGCGGCTGGTGCCGAGACTCGCGACGAACGCCGATTGGTCGTCCAGCGCTGCGGTGTGCAGCAGGCCCTCGTCGGTGAAGGCCTCGTCCCAGTAGTCCACGATCCGACCGCGCTGCCAGCGGTAGCGTCGCCGGCTCACCAGGCCACGGGGATCGCCGTGCGACGCCGCGAAGAACGGTTCCGCGGTCGCCGAGCGCCAGTCGACCAGCAGCCGCTCGAGGTCGTCGTCGGTGAGCCCCGAGCGGCCGACGTAGACGGGGTGCGGGCGGTCGGCGAACACCATCCTCCCGATGCACAGGTCGAGGCCGTACCGCCGGAGTGCCGTGAGCTCGCGGGTGACCCGGCGCACCTCGGCATCGCGCTCCACCGTGTACTCCCCGCCGCCCGCTCGGGTCCGGCGGAGCTCGTCGAGGCGTCGGGTGAGCGTCGTGGTCGAGGCGTCGAGGGTGGCGGCGATCGCGGCGAAGTGCCGCTCGTCGTCGGCGATCAGGGCCGGATCGGCCTTGTCGGCGAGGCGTTCGGGGAGGTCGAAGACGGGGTACGGCGTTGACACGAGGGTCGATTGTGGGGCACGACGGGGGTCTTGCGGCAAGCCCCCGGTCCGGCCGTATCCTGGTCATGGCGGGAGGGGTCCGCCGTCTCGCAGCCGGGTCACGCCGCGGTGAACACCAGCGACGCGTTCTGCCCACCGAAGCCGAACGAGTTGTTCAGCGCCGTCCGGATCGGCACCTCCCGCGCGGCCCCGGCGACCACGTCGAGCTCGACCGCCGGGTCGAGGTGCTCCAGGTTCAACGTCGCCGGCACGAGCCCGGTCTCGATCGCCCGCACGGCCAGGATCGACTCGACGGCCCCGGCTGCCCCGAACATGTGCCCGATGGCCCCCTTCGGCGCGGTCACGACGGCCCCGGTACCGACCGCGCGAGCGATCGCAGCGGCCTCGCCGACGTCGCCGACCGGGGTGCCGGTCGCGTGTGCGTTGACGTGGTCGATGTCGGTACCCGTCAGCCCGGCCATCCGGATCGCCGCGGTCATCGCCCGCTCCTGCTCGGACCCGTCCGCCAGGGGTGCGGTGATGTGGAACGCGTCCGAGGTGATGCCCCATCCGGCGAGGGTCCCGTGCGAGCGCTGGGTGCGGGCAGCGGCGTGGTCGGCCCGCTCGAGCACGACGAACCCGGCGCCCTCGCCGAGCACGAACCCGCGGCGGGATGCGTCGAAGGGGCGGGAGAGCGTCGTCGGGTCGTCGTCGCCGGGCTTCGCGAGGGCCTGCGACTGCGCGAAGGACGCCATGGTCACCGGCGTCACGGCCGCCTCGGTCCCACCGGCGATGACGACGTCGGCCTCCCCCGTGACGATCAACCGCGCGGCCGTCGCGATCGCCTCGGCCCCGGAGGCGCAGGCGGACACGGTCGTGTACGCCCCGGCCCGTGCACCGAACGCGATGCTGATCTGCGCCGCGGCGGCGTTCGCCATGAGCATCGGGACGGTGCGGGGTGACACGCGACGGGCGCCAGCGGTGCCGAGCACGTCGTGGGCGTCGAGGAGCGTCTCCACTCCCCCGATCCCGGTGCCGACGACGACGGCGAGCCGGTCCCCCTCGACCGTCGGGGCGCCGGCGTCCGCCCAGGCCTCCTCCGCCGCGACGAGCGCGAGCTGCTGGCTGCGGTCGAGCCGGTTCGCCCGGACCCGCCCGAGTGCTCCGTCCGCGTCGAGTGCGGCGGCGGCGCCGACACGGATCGGGACCTGGTCCCAGTGCGTGCCGGTCCGGTCGAGGTCGTGCACGCCGGAGCGGCCGGCGACCAGGGCGTCCCAGAGCGTGTCGACGCCGTGGCCGAACGGCGACACCGCTCCGTAGCCGGTGATGGAGATGTGCACGGGAGACTCCTTCTTGTACGTTGAACAAGTTGAGTTGTACCACGTACAATTCCGGTATGGCAACCACGAGCGACGCCCCGGGCACCCCGCGCGGGGCAGCGACCCGGGCGCGGATCCTCGCCGCGACCGCCGGACTGCTCAGCGGGACCGGCGGCCCGACCGAGCACCGGACGGTGACCGTGAGCGAGATCGCCCGGGCCGCGGACGTGTACCCGAACCAGATCACGCACCACTACGGATCCAAGGACCGACTGGTGCTCGACGCCGCGTTCGCGCTGTTCCTGCGCGACACGACCCGGTTGCAGGCAGCCGGGCGTCGCGCCACGAGCGCCGAGGCGTTCCGGCAGGTCCTCGCCCGCACCGCCCTCGCGATGCCGTCGACGCCGCTCGTCGTGCGGGCCCTCGCGAGCGCGGGCGACGACGCCGCGCAACGCGAGCGAGTGCGGCTGCTCCTGCAGGTGCTGTTCCGGCAGTCGGAGCGCTACCTCGAGCGGGTCGTCACCGAACACGGCTGGACGAGCCGGAGCGGCGTCGGACGCGACGCACGGACGTTCTGGAGCGCGGTGTTCGGCGCCACGCTGCTCGCCGACGCCGGGGTCACCGGCGGACCGTCCGACCTCGACCTCGCCGGCACCGTCTCGATCACCTGACCCGCAGGAGGCGCAGCGCCCTACTCGCCGAAGCCGGACCGCACGAGCGCCACGAGCGCGTCGACCGCGTCCTGCGCGTCGGCTCCGGTCCCCTCGATGGTCACCGACGCCCCCCTGGGCAGTGCAAGCGCCATGATCGCGAGCAGGCTCTTCGCGTCCACCCCGTTGACCCGGACCTCGGCGTCGAACTTGGCGGCCGTCTTCACGAACTCCGCGGCGGGCCGGGCGTGCAGGCCGCTCTCGTTCACGAGTTCCACCGTCTCGGACGCGGCCACGTCGTCGACGGAGCCGGTCCCGGAGACCGGCACCGCGCCTCCTGGACCGTCGCCGGACGGACTGGAGGCGCGACTCGCGTCCGCCTCGGAGCCTGCGGCAGACGCGGCAGCGGCCAGGACCGCGTCGACGTCGCCACCGGTCTGTGCGGCGACGGCCGCGGCGACCGCGCCCTCGACCAGCGGGGCCTGCGAGACGTGCACGCGCGCCCGGACGTCGTCGTCGAGGAAGTCGAGCGCCGTGTCGGTGGTCAGGTACGCGGAGCCGAGGTCGCACAGGACGACCACCGCCTCGGCGTCGGCGAGTTCCTCGATGCCGGCCGTGATGGCCTCGAACGAGGTGCCGATGCCGCCGTCGTCGGTGCCGCCGGCGGCCACGAGCGGGACGTCCGCCGCCATCTGCCGGGCGAGCTCGACGGTGCCGGTCGCGATCGCCGCGCTGTGCGAGACGATCAGGATCCCGACGGTCACGCGGCGTCCACGGCCGCGCGGAGGATGTACACGGTGGACTGCGCGCCCGGGTCGCGGTGCCCGACGGCACGTTCGCCGAGGTAGCTCGCGCGGCCCTTGTGGGCGACCAGCGGGTCGGTCGACTCCGCGCCGGTGACGGCCGCGTCGGCGGCGGCGGCGAGCACCTGCTCCGGGCTGTCCCCGGCGGCGGCCGCGGCGCCGGCGGCGTCGACCGCGGGCGACCAGGCGTCGACCATGGTCTTGTCGCCGACGGCCGCCTTGCCCCGGGACACGATGCCGTCGCGGGCAGCGGTCAGCACCTGGACGAGCGTGTCGGCGTCGAGCTCCGCGGCGTCCCCGGCGGCCTGTGCGGCCTTGAGGTACGCGGTCCCGAACAGCGGACCCGCGGCACCGCCGACCGTCGAGATGAGCTTCGTCGCGACGACCTTGAGCACGGCTCCGGGGGTGTCGAACGAACCGGCGTCCACGGCCTCGAGCACGGCACGGAAGCCGCGGTCGAGGTTCTCACCGTGGTCGCCGTCGCCGATCTCCCGGTCGAGCGTGACGAGCTCGGCCCGGTGCTCGTCGATCGTCGCGGCGGTGCGTCGGACCCAGTCGATGGCCCATGCGGTGTCGAGCGCCAATTCGTGTTCCTTCCTGCGTCCGGCTCCGTTCACGGGCCGGGTCGTGGTGCGGTGGGTTCAGCGTCCCCAGCGCAGTGCCGGGGTCTCCACCGGTGCGTCCCAGAGGGCGGTGAGTTCGTCGTCGAGCACCGTGACGGTGAGCGAGAACCCCTGCATCTCGAGGGATGTCACGTAGTCGCCGACCAGGCTACGCGTGACGTCGAACCCGCGGTCGGTGAGGACCTCGGCGGCGCGTCGGTAGGCGATGTAGAGCTCGGAGAGGGGCGTGCCGCCCATGCCGTTCACGAGGAGCAGCAGCTTCGACCCGGCGGGAGCGGCGAGGTCGGTGAGGATCGGTTCGAGCACGCGGTCCACGAGCTCGTCGGCCGGGGCCATCGGGATGCGTTCGCGGCCGGGCTCGCCGTGGATGCCGATCCCGAGCTCGACCTCGTCGTCGGCGAGGGTGAACGACGGCTCGCCGGCGTGCGGGACGGTGCCGGAGGCGAGCGCGAGCCCCATCGAGCGCGTGACGTCGTTCACGTGCCGGGCGACGGCGGCGACGGCGTCGAGGTCGTCCCCCCGCTCGGCTGCGGCGCCCGCGCACTTCTCGACGACGACGGTGCCGGCGACCCCGCGTCGGCCGGCCGTGTAGAGCGAGTCCTGCACGGCGACGTCGTCGTCCACCACGACGGACTCGACCCGGACGTCGTCCATGCCGGCGAGTTCGGCGGCGGTCTCGAAGTTGAGGACGTCGCCGGTGTAGTTCTTCACGATGTGGAGCACGCCGGCTCCCCCGTCCACGGCCTTCGTCGCGGCGACGATCGGGTCCGGTGTGGGACTCGTGAACACCGGCCCCGGCACCGCGGCGTCGAGCATGCCGTACCCGACGAACCCGGCGTGCAGCGGCTCGTGTCCGCTGCCCCCGCCGCTGACGATCCCGACCTTGCCGGACACCGGGGCGTCCGCGCGGTGGATGTGGATCGGGTCCTCGACCAGCACGACGTGGCCGGCGTGGGCACGGGCGAACCCGCGCACGGTCTCGTCGACCACGGCCTGCGGATCGTTGATGAGCTTCTTCATGCTGACCTCCACGGAGTGCGGGCGATCGCGAGGCAGCACCGCCGTCGTCGACCGGAGTGCCCTCAATCTACATCGCCGCCCCGGGCGAGCGTTCCCCCCGTGTGCACGTTCGTGCACCGACCCGGGGGCGGCCCACCGGCCTCGGATGCGCGGGCGCACACCGTGCATGCACGTTCGTGCACAATCGCGCACTTCCCTCACGAATGCATCGCCATCCGTCGATGCCCGTCAGTATGCTCGGCCCCAATCACTCAACGGGGAGTGCCGGCGCTGTACCACCGGACCCCCACCCTCACGCACTGGAGGTCACCGATGGACGGCATCGGCGTCAATTTCCTCTCCGAGCTCGTCGGCACGGCGATGCTCATCATCCTGGGTGGCGGCGTCGTCGCCGCTGTCTCGCTGACGAAGTCCAAGGGCTTCGGAGCCGGCTTCCTCATGGTGACGATCGGTTGGGGCTTCGCGGTCTTCGCCGGTGTCACCGTGTCGTACAAGTCCGGCGGCCAGCTCAACCCCGCGGTGAGCCTCGCGCAGGCCATCCTGGGCAACATCACCATCGGTGAGATGTTCCTCTACTGGCTCGCCCAGCTGATCGGCGCGATCATCGGTGCGGTCATCGTCTGGCTGGCCTACAAGCAGCACTTCGACGAGGAACCCGACGCGGCCGCGAAGCTCGGCGTCTTCTCCACCGGCCCGGCGATCCGCACGTACGGCTGGAACCTCGTCACCGAGATCATCGGCACCTTCGTGCTCGTCTTCGTGGTCATCGCCTTCACCAACGGCAAGACCCCGGCCGAGCTCGGCGCCGTCCCGGTCGCCTTCCTCGTGATCGCGATCGGTGTCAGCCTCGGTGGCCCGACCGGCTACGCGATCAACCCTGCACGTGACCTCGGCCCCCGCATCGCGCACGCCTTCCTGCCGATCAAGGGCAAGGGCTCGAGCGACTGGGCCTACGCCTGGGTGCCGGTCGTCGGCCCCCTCGTCGGTGGTGCCCTCGCAGCCGGGCTGTCGTACGCACTCCTGCCCCTCGCCTGATCCACCCTCACCACACCCACCCGAGCAAGACCGTTAGGAGCACCAATGGCCGACTACATCGTCGCCATCGACCAGGGCACGACCTCCACCCGAGCGATCGTCTTCGACCACTCCGGCTCGATCGTGTCCGTCGGACAGAAGGAGCACGAGCAGATCTTCCCGCGTGCCGGGTGGGTCGAGCACGACCCGTCGGAGATCTGGGACAACACCCGTGAGGTCATCGGCCAGGCGCTGTCCCGCGCCGACATCACCCGCCACGACGTCGCGGCGGTCGGCATCACCAACCAGCGCGAGACCGCGGTGGTCTGGGACAAGAACACCGGCAAGCCGGTCTACAACGCGATCGTCTGGCAGGACACCCGCACGCAGTCGATCGTCGACAAGCTCGCCGCCGGCGACACCGACCGCTACAAGTCGGTCGTCGGTCTGCCGCTGGCGACGTACTTCGCCGGCACCAAGATCGTCTGGATCCTCGAGAACGTCGAGGGTGCGCGCGAGAAGGCCGAGGCGGGCGACCTGCTCTTCGGCACCACCGACACCTGGGTCCTCTGGAACCTGACCGGTGGCGTCGACGGCGGCGTCCACAAGACGGACGTCACGAACGCGTCCCGCACGCTGTTCATGGACCTCGAGACGCTCGAGTGGCGCGACGACATCCTCGCCGACTTCGGCGTGCCGAAGTCGATGCTCCCCGAGATCGTCAGCTCCTCCGAGGTCTACGGCCACGTCGAGTCCTCGAACCTCCTCCGCGAGGTCCCGATCGCCGGCATCCTCGGCGACCAGCAGGCCGCGACGTTCGGCCAGGCGGCCTTCGACCAGGGCGAGTCGAAGAACACCTACGGCACGGGCAACTTCCTCATCTTCAACACGGGCACGGAGATCGTCCGCTCGGAGAACGGGCTGCTCACGACCGTCGGCTACAAGCTCGGCGACCAGGAGACGCACTACGCGCTCGAGGGGTCGATCGCCGTCACGGGCTCGCTGATCCAGTGGCTCCGCGACAACCTCGGCCTGATCGGCAGCGCCCCGGAGGTCGAGGCCCTCGCCAAGACCGTCGAGGACAACGGCGGCGTGTACTTCGTCCCGGCGTTCTCGGGGCTCTTCGCGCCGTACTGGCGTCCGGATGCCCGCGGTGCCATCGTCGGCCTCACCCGCTACGTCAACAAGGGTCACATCGCCCGCGCCGCCCTCGAGGCGACGGCGCTGCAGACCCGCGAGGTCCTCGACGCCGTCAACGCGGACTCCGGTGTGGACCTCACCGAGCTCAAGGTCGACGGCGGCATGACCGCCAACGACGCGCTCATGCAGTTCCAGGCGGACATCCTGAACGTGCCGGTGGTCCGTCCGGTCGTCGCGGAGACGACGGCGCTCGGCGCGGCCTACGCGGCCGGGCTCGCGGTCGGGTTCTGGGCGAACCTCGACGAGCTCCGTGCCAACTGGCAGGAGGACAAGCGTTGGGAGCCGCAGCTCGACGAAGCCGAGCGCGAGCGCACCCTGCGCCTCTGGAAGAAGGCCGTCACGAAGACGTTCGACTGGGTCGACGAGGACGTCCAGTAGTCCTGTCCTGAGGTGACCGCCTGGAGGCGCGGTGCCGGTCCCACGGACCGGCACCGCGCCTCCGCTGTGTTGCGTCTGCGCTCACGCGACGGGGGTCGCGCCCACCCAGTCGGCCAGCTTGCGCGCGGCGGCGCCCGAGTCGATCGCGTCGGCCGCGACGACCAGCTGCTCGCGGAAGCGCTGCAGGATCGGGCGGTCGACCTCGGCCGGGTCCTCCGCCAGGCGGAAGGACACCAGGCCGGCGGCGGCGTTGAGCAGGACGATGTCACGGACGGGGCCGGTCTCCCCCGCGAGGACGCGGTGCACCACGGCGGCGTTGTGCTCGGGGTCGCCGCCGAGCAGGTCCTCGATGCGGGCCCGGGCGATCCCGAGGTCGCGCGGGTCGAGGTCGTGCTCGGTGACGCGGCCGCCGGTGACCTCCCAGATGTGGCTGTGCCCGGTCGTCGTCAGCTCGTCGAGGCCGTCGTCGCCGCGGAACACGAGCGCGGTCGCCCCGCGGGTCCGGAACACGCCCGTGATGATCGGGACGAGCTCGAGCTGCGCCACGCCCACGGCGTTCGCCTCGCACCGTGCGGGGTTGACGAGCGGACCGAGGAAGTTGAACACCGTCGGGACGCCGATCTCGCGGCGGACGGGTCCGGCGTGCGCGAACCCGGGGTGGAAGGCGCTCGCGAACGCGAAGGTCAGTCCGACACGCCGGAACGTGTCCGCGACACGCGCGGCGTCCATCGTCAGGTCGAGTCCGAGTGCGGCGAGGACGTCGCTCGACCCGGACTTCGAGGAGCTCGCCTTGTTGCCGTGCTTCACGACGGGGACACCCGCGGCGGCGATCACGATCGCGCTCATCGTCGAGACGTTCACCGTGCCGACGACGTCGCCGCCGGTGCCCACGATGTCCAGTGCCATCGGGTCGACGTCGAGCGGGACGGCCGCGTCGAGGATCGCGTCGCGGAAACCGACGACCTCGTCGACGGTCTCGCCCTTCGCGCGGAGGGCCACGACGAAGGCGGCGATCTGCGCCGGGGTGGCCCGACCTGCCACGATCTCCTGCATGGCCCATGTGGACTGGCTGATCGTCAGGTCTTCGCGCGCCATGAGCGCGCTGATCACGGCAGGCCAGGTGAGAGCGTCGAGCATGCTCTGATCGTAGTGAATTCGAGAGACCCGCCAGTTGGCTGCGAAAACACTGTCCGTGGTTTCGGCCATAATGGAGTCTGTGACTAGCACCCCTCTCTCCAGATCCGCCAGCGGTCCGGTCCTGAACAGGCCGAACGCCGTTGCCGTGGGGACGATCGTGTGGCTGGGCAGCGAGGTCATGTTCTTCGCCGGCCTGTTCGCGATCTACTTCACGTTGCGCAGCACCTCGCCCGAACTCTGGGCGACCGAGACCGCCAAGCTCGAGGTGCCCTTCGCCTCGGTGAACACGATCATCCTGGTGCTGTCCAGCTTCGCCTGCCAGTTCGCGGTCTTCGCGGCCGAGCGCTTCCAGGTGCACCGGACGAGCTGGAACCCCAAGGACTGGGGCATGACGGAGTGGTTCTTCGTCACGTACTGCATGGGCGCGATCTTCGTCTGCGGCCAGATCTTCGAGTACGCGAACCTCTGGCACGAGGGCGTGACGCTCTCCTCCAGCGCCTACGGTTCGGCCTTCTACATGACCACCGGGTTCCACGGTCTGCACGTCACGGGTGGCCTCATCGCCTTCCTGCTGACGCTCGGCCGCGGGTTCGCCGCCAAGAACTTCGGTCACAAGGAAGCGACCACCGCGATCGTCGTGTCGTACTACTGGCACTTCGTCGACGTCGTCTGGATCGGCCTCTTCGCCGTCATCTACCTTCTCAAGTAGGAACTGGATAGCCCCCACCGCATGTTCAACAGAACCAAGTCCAAGAAGGGCCGCCGTTCACCGATGGCGACCGTGTCGCTCATCGTCGTCGGTCTCATGACCACCGGCGGTGCGTACGCGCTGTTCAGCTCCACGGCGAACGCCGACGACAGCACGAGCACCGTGGCGGCCTCGAGCCAGTCGAAGGTGAACGAGGGCCAGAAGCTCTTCGCCTCGAACTGCGCCACCTGCCACGGCCTCTCCGCGCAGGGCACCAGCGAGGGTCCGTCCCTCATCGGTGTCGGTGCCGCGTCGGTCGACTTCCAGGTCGGCACCGGCCGCATGCCGATGGCCGCCCAGGGTCCCCAGGCCGAAGAGAAGCCCGCGCAGTTCACGGACGAGCAGATCGACGCACTCGCCGAGTACGTCGCGTCGCTCGGCCCCGGCCCGGCGGTCCCCTCCGAGAGCCTGACCAACGGCGAGGACGGCGACGCCGCCGAAGGTGCGGAGCTCTTCCGCATCAACTGCGCCATGTGCCACAACGTGGCCGGCGCCGGTGGTGCCCTGACCGAGGGCAAGTACGCGCCGAACCTGCAGTCGGTGTCCGGCAAGCACATCTACGAGGCCATGGTCACTGGCCCGCAGAACATGCCGGTGTTCAACGACCTGAACCTCACCCCCGAGCAGAAGGCCGACATCATCACGTACCTCAAGTACGTGCAGGACAACAAGTCGCCCGGCGGGTTCGCACTCGGCTCCCTCGGCCCGGTGGCAGAGGGTCTGTTCATCTGGATCTTCGGACTCGGCGCGGTCGTCGCGATGACCGTCTGGCTGACCGCGAAGTCCAACTGATCGTCCGTGTCGAACGACACTGAAGGGAACACCATGGCAGAGCACGACGACGAGGCACTGAACTCGTCCTCGGCTGTCGAGAAGCACGGCACGACCACCACCTCGGCCGGGATCGCGGTCCTGCCGACGGACCCGTTCGAGAACCCGGGCGAGCCGCCGCACCGCGCACGCCGCACCGACGTCGACCCGAAGAAGCAGCGCCTGGCCGAGCGTCAGGTCGCCACGTTCTTCTACCTGTCGATCGTGGGCAGTGTCCTCGCGATCGCGGCCTACGTCGCCTTCCCGATCGACTCCGACGACTTCGGGACCGTCCGGACCGCCAACCTCTGGCTCGGCCTCTCGATCGCCCTCGCCCTGCTCGCGCTGGGGCTCGGTGCCGTGTACTGGTCGAAGTCGCTCGTGGTGGACCGCGAGATCACCGAGCTCCGCCACGGCACCCGCGGCACCGACGCGACCCGTGCCAAGGCGGTCGAGGCGTTCCAGCTCGCCGACAAGGAGTCCGGCTTCAGCCGTCGCAAGCTGATCCGCAACTCGATGATCGGCGCCCTGGCGGCCTTCCCCCTCCCGGGCATCGTCCTCGTGCGCGACCTCGCGCCCGCGGCCGATCCGAACGAACTCCTCCGCCACACCATGTGGGCGAAGGGCACGCGCCTGACGAAGGACCCGACGGGTCTGCCGATCAAGGCGTCCGACGTGACCATCGGTTCGGTGTTCCACGTCATCCCGGACGGCATGCTCGACAAGGAGGACATGCTCGAGGAGAAGGCCAAGGCCTCCGTCCTCCTCATGCGCCTCGACCCCAAGGACCTCAACCCCTCCAAGGGCCACGAGAACTGGGGCTACGACGGCATCGTCGCGTACTCGAAGATCTGCACCCACGTCGGATGCCCGGTCGCCCTGTACGAACAGCAGACGCACCACCTGCTCTGCCCGTGCCACCAGTCGACCTTCGATGTCTCGAACAACTGCGAGGTCATCTTCGGGCCGGCGGCACGCCCCCTCCCCCAACTTCCGATCGCGATCGACGACGACGGCTACCTGGTTGCGCAGAGCGACTTCCACGAGCCCGTCGGCCCGTCCTTCTGGGAGCGTGAACGCTGATGAGCAGCACGACCACCAACGCACCCGCGTCGTCGACCACCAAGCCGGCACCGGAGCGCGGATCCCGCATCATCGGCGGGGTCGCCAACTACATCGACGAGCGCACGAGCATCTCGGGCCTCGTGAAGGAGGTCGGGCGCAAGATCTTCCCCGACCACTGGAGCTTCATGCTCGGCGAGGTGGCGCTGTACAGCTTCGTCGTCGTCCTGCTGTCCGGTACCTTCCTCACGTTCTTCTTCCAGGCGTCCATGGCCGAGGTGGTCTACCACGGCTCGTACGTCCCGCTGAAGGGCATCGAGATGTCGACCGCACTGCAGTCGACGCTCAACATCTCGTTCGACATCCGCGGCGGGCTCTTCGTCCGGCAGATCCACCACTGGGCGGCCCTGCTGTTCGTGGCCTCGATCATGCTGCACATGGCCCGCGTGTTCTTCACCGGTGCCTTCCGCAAGCCGCGTGAGCTCAACTGGGTGTTCGGCTTCATCCTGTGGGTCCTGGCCATGGCCGAGGGCTTCACGGGCTACTCGCTCCCCGACGACCTGCTCTCCGGCAACGGTCTGCGCATCATCGTCGGCATGATCGAGGGTGTGCCGGTCATCGGCGTCTGGATCGCCTACCTGCTCTTCGGCGGGGAGTTCCCGGGGACCGACATCGTCGGCCGCCTCTACACGCTGCACATCCTGCTGCTCCCGGCGATCCTCGTCGCGGTGCTCGGCGTCCACCTCGTGCTGGTCGTCATCAACAAGCACACGCAGTTCGCCGGCCCCGGCAAGACGAACGAGAACGTCGTCGGCGTGCCGATCCTCCCGGCGTTCGCGGCGAAGGCCGGTGGGTTCTTCTTCATCGTCGCGGGCATCCTCGCCCTCATCGCGTCGCTGTTCACGATCAACCCGATCTGGAACTACGGCCCGTACGACCCCTCCCCGGTGTCCGCCGGTACCCAGCCCGACTGGTACATCGGCTTCGCCGACGGCGCGCTCCGTCTGGTGCCGCCGCACTGGGAGGTCGTGTGGTTCGGCTACACGGTGTCGTTCAACATCCTCGTGCCGATCGCGGTGCTGGTGTTCCTCATCCTCGCCATCTTCATCTACCCCTTCATCGAGGGTTGGGTCACCGGCGACAAGCGTGAGCACCACATCCTCGACCGCCCGCGCAACGCCCCGACCCGCACGGCGTTCGGTGCCGCCGGCATCACGCTCTACGCGAGCCTCTGGGCCGCCGCGTCGTCGGACATCATCGCGACCCACTTCTACGTGTCGATCGACCACGTCATCCACGTGATCCAGGCCACGACGGTCCTCGGCCCGTTCGTCGCCTTCTGGATCACGAAGCGCGTGTGCCTCGCCCTGCAGAAGAAGGACCGCGAGATCGTCCTGCACGGGTACGAGTCCGGACGCATCGTGCGACTCCCCCACGGCGAGTACATCGAGGTGCACGAGCAGCTCGACGAGTACGAGCGTTGGAAGCTCCTGCAGTTCAACGAGTACAAGCCGCTCATGATCCGTCCGAACGCCCGAGGCAAGATCTCGAGCCTGCAGAAGGCCCGCGCCAGCATGTCGCGCTTCTTCTTCGAGGACCGGATCACCCCGGTGTCCAAGGCCGAGCTCGAGGCTGCGCACGCCGCGCACCACGGCCCGGACCTCGAAGCCGGACACGAAGCGCCCGCGGTCGAGTCGAAGCACTAGGTACCCCGCGCACCGGAACCCCCGTCACCTCGGTGGCGGGGGTTCCGTCGTGCGTGCGGGAACACGCCGTGCCGCGTTCACGTTCGATTCACCGACACGTGCTGGACTCGTCCAGGACGGTGTGGCACTGTGTTGCACCACGCACCCGACCAACGGAATGAGACCCCGATGGACAGCCGGACGGCCGAACACCCCAGGCCGAACCACTTCCTGCTCCACCTCAGCGACACCCATCTCGTGGCGGGTGACGGCGACCTCTACGGTGACGTCGACTCAGCTGCGCGGCTCGGCCAGATCATCGCCGACATCGAGTCGTCGGGGACGCGTCCCGAGGCCATCGTCGTCACGGGCGACGTCGCCGACAAGGGCGAACCCGGCGCGTACGCCCGCATCCGCGACATCGTCGAGCCGGCCGCGCGGCGGATCGGCGCACAGGTCATCTGGGCGATGGGCAACCACGACGAGCGCGGCGCCTTCCGGCAGGAGCTGTTCGGGCTCCAGCCGACCGATCGTCCGGTCGACTTCGTCTACGACGTCAACGGCCTCCGGGTGATCACCCTCGACACGAGCGTGCCCGGTGCCCACCACGGCGAGGTCTCCCCCGAGCAGCTCGACTGGCTGGCCGAGGTCCTGTCGGAGCAGGCACCGCACGGCACCATCCTGGCGATGCACCACCCGCCGGTGCCGAGCGTGCAGGACCTCGCCGTCCTGGTCGAGCTCCGCGACCAGGACGCCCTGGCCGAGGTGGTCGAGGGCAGTGACGTCATCGCCATCATCGCCGGCCACCTGCACTACTCGACGAGCGCCGTCTTCGCGGGCATCCCGGTGTCGGTCGCGAGTGCCACGTGCTACACGCAGGACCTCACCGAGTACCAGGGCGGCACCCGAGGACAGGACGGCGCGCAGTCGTTCAACCTCGTGCACGTCTACGGCCACAACGTGGTGCACTCGGTCGTGCCGATCGGGCACTACGCCACGGTCGGCGAGCCGGTGTCGTCGGCCCAGACCGAGGCTCGGCTCGCAGCGGCCGGCGTGACGATCCCGGCGGCGGCGGAACCCGCGCCGGTCACGTCGAGCATCCCGGTGTTCACGCTCGACTCCGTGCCGGTCTCCCCCGTCCATCGGTAGGCCGCCGCACTTCGTGAGCAGGAATGGTCGGGTCCGAACTGTGGACCCGACCATTTCTGCTCACCATGTGCCGGCGTGGCGCTCGCGCGCGTCCGGCCTCAGCCCGCGGGGCGCTCCCACGGCGCCGGGAACGGGAAGTACTTCTCGAGGAAGTCCGTCACCCGCTGCGTCCGCTCCTCGTCGCTGACCTCGGGGAAGCTCCCGTCGTTCAGGCAGAAGAAGTCCGCGTTCCGCTTCTTGAGCAGGTCGCCGAGCGCCCGCAGACCGGACTGCATCGTCGTGTCGATGTACCGCACCTCGGCGTTCTCCTGCACGATCGCCCGGCCGGTGAGCAGCGAGTAGTAGTGGTACAGCGAGTTCGTCACCGAGATGTTCTCGGCAGCACGGAACCGTGAGGCCGCGGTGGCCGCGAACTCGTCGGCGAACTCGTGCTCCATCTCGGTCATGATCGAGGCGCGCAGCGGGGTCGGCGCGTGCTCGAGGTGCCGGGTCGTCACCGCACCGAACCGCTGCTGCAGGAGTCGGCGGTTGACCCGGGCGGAGTTCTCGAACCCGCTGCGTGCCGGGTTGTTCGACCCGAGGCCGATCCGCGTCGTCGCGAGGATGAACTTCGTCACCGAGCCCGGGCTGAAGAACACCGAGGGGTCGACCAGGCGGCCGAAGAACATGTCGTCGTTCGAGTAGATGAAGTGCTCGCTGATGCCCGGGATGTGGTGCAGCTGCGACTCGACGGCCTGCGAGTTGTGCGTCGGCAGGACGGAGGGGTCGGCGAAGAACTCCTCGGAGCGGACGATGCGCACCTTGGGGTGGTCGGCGAGCCAGGCGGGCGCCGGGGAGTCCGTGGCGATGTAGATCTGCCGGATCCACGGCGCGAACGTGTGCACCGACCGGAGTGCGTACTTCAACTCGTCGATCTGGCGGAAGCGGGCGGGGGCGTCGTCGCCCTCGCCCAGGACCGCACCGGACTGCGCTGCCTGTCGTGCGCGCTGGTACTCGATGGCGTTGCCGTCGACCCACGAGAACACGATGTCGATCGGGAACCGGATGTCGGACACGTGGTCGTCGAACATGTGCTCGACCGTGCGCCAGGTGCGGCCGTACCGCTCGATGTCGACGAGCACGAACTCGTCGACGGGCAGGCTGCGGCGCATCAGGGCGTTCTCGACGGGCGCGAGGACCTCGGTGTCGGTGACCCGCCAGAACTCGAGCTGCACACTCGTCTCGGCGCCGTAGCGCAGGCGTCCGAGCGGCTCGAGGCGCGGCCGGAACACGCGCAGGACGGGCTCGTCGACGGAGCCGAGGCCGTCGTCGATGACGAGCACCGCGGGCTTCCCCGGAGGCTTCGCGTAGAAGGGCTCGTTCGCGGCGGCGGCCATCACGGCGCTCTCCGCCCGCTGCCGGTCGCGCTCGTCGAGGGCGATCACCGGCCGCTGGTCGTTGCCGCGGATGAGCAGGTGGTCCACGTCACCGGCGGTGAGGGCGTCGTCGAGGAACAGGAGGTCCTCGATCATCGACTGCTGCGGCGTCAGGTGCCCGTTGACGAGCGTCAGGCGTCCCTTCCGCACGACGACGTCGGGACGTTCGAGACCGCCGGAGGACGGTCGAGGGTTCAGCAGAGGACTCTCGGTCACCGGCTCGGTCTCGTTGCTCATCCACACCCTTCGGATCAGTGCGCCGGACCCGTTTGCCCGGCGACTCATCCTACCGTCCGCGCGGACGCTCGGTCCGCTCGTCGGTCGCCTGGGCTAGGGCCTGGAGGCGCGGCTCGCCTCCGCCTCGCGCGGCACCTTCACGACGATGCCGACGACGATGAACAGTGCGGCCGCGACGAGCTGCAGTGCCGCCCACACCTCGCCGGGGATCGGCACGACCGCCAGCGGGTTCCAGCAGACGGCGATCGCCGCCATCAGGAGCGCCGCCCACCACGTCCGCCCCCGCACGGCGAAGACGAGGACGATGAGGCTGAGCACGGTGACACCCCAGCGGGCGAACACGAAGCCGGACGAGTCGACGATCGCGACGCAGGCGAGGAGCACGATCGCCGCGATCAGCGACGGGGCGAGGGCCGGCCGGGTGAACGGCGGCAGCTCGCGTCCTGCTCCCCCGCCGGACGCCGAGCCAGACCGCGTCGGCTCCGCCCCGCCCACCGGCACGCCGTGCAGGGACGATCCGGCCGGTGGTCGGCCCTTCCGTCCTGCCATCAGGCGGTGGCCCCGTCGAGGTCGATCGCCTGGATGGACCGGGACATCGGCGGGAGCTCGCGCACCCGTTCGAGCGCGGGCACGAGCTCGGCGACGTAGGCCCGGTAGCCGTCCTCGGTGAGGTGCAGTCCGTCGTCGGTGAACCGGTCGTCGAGGTGGTCGCCGTCGGCGAGGGCCGGCCACGCGTCGAGGTACTGGGCGTGGCAGGTGGCGACGAACTGGCGGAGGTGCCGGTTCGCCTCCTCGATCTTCGCCGTGTACTCCGCCTGACGCGGCAGGATGGAGACGAGGAGCAGGCGGACGCCAGGGAGCTCGCGGCGGAGGGTCACGAGTACGGACTCGACCCCGCGGACGACGTGCTCGACGCTCTTGCGGTGGTTGCCGAAGTCGTTCGTGCCGATGAGCAGGACGATGACCTCGGGCTGCTCGGCCACGACGGCGTCCAGGCGTGCGAGGACCCCGTCGGTCGTGTCACCGCCGATGCCCTGGTTGACGGTCCGCTCGTCGGGCAGCCAGGCGTCCCACGACCCCTGCTCGGTGATGCTGTCGCCCAGGAACAGGACGCTCGTGCGTTCCTCGGTCATGCTGCCTCCTCGTGTGCGGGTTCCGGGTTCCCATTCTGCTGGGTCCAGTTCCGCCCCGTCGACTCGGTGTGCTCGGACTCCCGCTCGGCGGCCGCCGTGATGCGCTC
Source organism: Curtobacterium sp. MCBA15_016 (assembly GCF_001865105.1). Lineage (NCBI taxonomy): Bacteria > Bacillati > Actinomycetota > Actinomycetes > Micrococcales > Microbacteriaceae > Curtobacterium > Curtobacterium sp. MCBA15_016. Next base: position 115,252 of record NZ_MJGR01000005.1, on the reverse strand, counting down.
GACCATCCCGGGGAAGATCACGCCGTGGAACGGCAGGATCGAGTACCAGTACAGGCGGCCCGCGAGCCCCTGCGGGAAGTAGATCGCCCGCTGCCGGTAGTCGCTGCCGCCGTCGTCCGCTGGGGTCACGGTCATCTCGAGCCAGGCGCGGCCCGGGGACTTGAACTCGGCGCGCAGTCGCAGGTAGCGCCCGCGCTCGAGCCGCTCCACGCGCCACCAGTCGAGGGCGTCGCCCTGTTCGAGGCGCTTCTGGTCACGGCGACCGCGGTTCAGGCCGACTCCCCCGGCGAGCTTGTCCATCCACCCGCGGGCCACCCAGGCGAGCGGGAACGAGTACCAGCCGTTCTCGCCGCCGATCGACTCGACGACCCGCCAGACGTCGTCCGCCGATGCGGCCGAGTGGCGCTTGCGGTCGTCGACGTAGACGGTGTGGCCGGCCCAGTCCGGGTCGCTCGGCAGCGGGTCCGCCGGTGTGGCCGCGAGCGTCGCGTTCCGCCAACTGGTCTCGACCTCGCCGGTGCGCATGCGGCTCAGGGCGAGACGGACCGCGCGGCGGTACCCGGTCAGCCCGCCCTCCGGCCGCGGCACCACGTCGTCGATGTCGTGCTCGCGCTGGACGCACTCGAACTGGAGCGACTCGATGATCGGCTTGGCGAGCTTCCGCGGGATCGGCGTCACGATGTTGAACCAGTGCGCCGCGAGCCCCGGGGTGAGGACGGGCAGGGGCGAGATCGGGCGCTGCGGGAGCTTCGCCTCCACCGCGTACCCGTTGAGCATCTGCCCGTAGCGGAGGACGTCCGGGCCGCCGATGTCGAACGTGCGGTTCACGTCGGCGGGGATGTCGAGCGCCTTGACGAGGTAGTAGAGGACGTCACGGACGGCGATCGGCTGGATGCGGTTCCGGACCCACCGCGGCGCCGGCATCCACGGCAGGACGTCGGTGACGTGGCGGATCATCTCGAACGAGGTGCTCCCGGACCCGATCACCACGCCGGCCTGGTACGCGATCGTCGGGACGCCGGAGTGGAGCAGGACGTCCCCGACCTCCTTGCGGCTGCGGAGGTGCTTCGAGAGCTCGCCGTCGGGGTGCAGGCCGCCGAGGTACACGAACCGCCGCACACCGGCGGCCGAGGCCTCGCGCGCCATGGTCTCGGCGGCGTCCCGCTCGGCCCGCTCGAAGTCGCCGTCCGCCCCCATCGCGTGGGCGAGGTAGTAGACGGCCTCGATGTCGGTGACGGCCCGGCGCACGGCGTCGGCGTCCTGCAGGTCGCCGGCGGTGATCTCGACGTCGTCGTGCCAGGGGACGTCCTGCAGCTTCCGGGGCGTGCGGACGAAGACGCGGACGGTGTGACCGGCTTCGAGGAGACGTGGGACGAGACGACCGCCGATGTAGCCGGTGGCCCCGGTGACGAGGACGCGCATGCGGGGCACGGTACGCGGCTCGGCTCCGGGTAGGCTTGCCGGGTGGACAAAGCAGCGTTCTCCGTCACCGCCGATGCCGTCCGTGGTCTCATCGACCACGCGATCCTCAAGCCCGAACTCACGCGTTCGGACGTCGACGCCCAGCTCGACGAGGCCGCCGCGTACCGCGTGTTCAGCGTGTGCGTCCGCCCGAGCGACGTCGCGCACGCCGTCGAGCGCCTGACCGGCACCGGCGTCGGCGTCGGCACGGTCATCGGCTTCCCGCACGGCACCACCTCCACCGCGGCCAAGGTCGCCGAGTCGCTGCAGGCCCTCGCCGACGGTGCGTTCGAGCTCGACATGGTGCAGAACATCGGCGCCGCGAAGTCCGGCGACTGGGAGCGCGTCGAGGCCGACGTCCGCGCCGTGGTCGACGCCGCGGGCAGCACCGTCGTCAAGGTCATCCTCGAGACCGCCTTCCTCACCGACGACGAGATCGTCGCCGCGTCGCGTGCCGCACGGTCCGCCGGTGCCGCCTTCGTGAAGACCTCCACCGGGTTCGCCGGCGGCGGCGCCACCGCGGAGCACATCGCCCTCATGCGCGCCACGGTCGGCCCCGACACCGGCGTGAAGGCCTCCGGCGGCGTCCGCGGGCTCGACACGCTGCTCGAGATGGTCGAGGCCGGTGCGGACCGCATCGGCACGAGCGCCTCGGCACGCATCCTCGACGAGGTCGCGCACCGCGCCGAGACCGGCACCGCGTCGGCCGTCGGCGACGACACCACGTCCTACTGACGGTCCGGGGCGCGAGCCCCCGCGACCTCCAGCACCACCCGACCCACCACCAGGGGCCGGCGCCCCACCGGACGCGACGACGCGTGCGGGACCGGCACCGCGCCTCCAGACCGCCGCATCGGAGCGCGCATGTCCACGACCCAGTCCACCCCCCTCGCCCTCGCCGTCGACCTCGGCGGCACGAAGGTCGAGGCGGCCCTCGTCACCGACGCCGGCGTCGTCCTCCCCGCCACGCGGTTCCGCAGCCCGACCGGCCCCGGCCGGAAGTCCGACGAGCTGCAGGCCGCGGTCGACGAGGTCGTGACGGCCGCCCTCGCCGCGCTGCCGACCGACGCCACGCTCGTCGGTGTCGGCATCGGCTCGGCCGGTCCGGTCGACGAGGAGCACGGACTCGTCTCGCCGCTCAACATGCCGGTCTGGCGCGGGTACCCGCTCCGGGACCGCGTCGCCGCGCACGTCCCCGCCGGCGTCCCGGTGACGCTCCGCATGGACGGCCTGGCGATCACGCTCGCCGAGCACTGGGTCGGCGCGGCGCAGGGCTCCGACCACGTGATGGGCATGATCGTGTCGACCGGCGTCGGCGGCGGCCTGATCCTGCACGGCCGGACCGTCAGCGGCCCGACGGGCAACGCCGGGCACATCGGCCACGTCGAGTGCGGCGGCTTCGACGACCACTGCGCGTGCGGCGGCACCGGATGCCTCGAGGCGATCGCCAGCGGCCCGAAGACCGTCGCGTGGGCGCAGCGCCAGGGGTTCACCGGCAGCACCGGCGAGGAGCTCTCCGCGGCCTACGCGGCGGGCGACGAGATCGCCGTCGCGGCCGTCAAGCGCAGCGGTCGCGCCCTCGGGCAGGCCATCGCGGCGGCCACGAGCCTCGTCGACCTCGAGGTCGTGGCCATCGGCGGCGGGTTCTCGCACGTCACGCCCGACCTCTTCGAGTACGCGCGCGAGGCGGTGGCGGAGCGCGTCGAGTTCGGCTTCGTGACCAAGGTGCGGATCGTCCCGACGGGGCTGTCGCAGGACGGTCCCCTCATCGGCGCCGCAGCGCTCGTGCACCGGGCCGACGTGCTGCGCTGACGACGTCGGCTCTCGACAGCACGTGCTGACGGACGGGAGGCGCGGTGCGGGGCCGACCCGCGCCTCCTGGCCCACAGGTGGTCGCGTCGCGGCCGCACGTCCGTCGCTCTCTACAGGGCGCGTCGACGCGCCGTGCGCGTCGGGCAGGATGTCCGGGTGTCCCGAACCCGGCTGCTGACGAGTGACGACTGGCCCGAGGCCGAGCTGCGCGCAGCGGTCCTCGACGGCGAGCTCGTGGCCGTCGGGGCGTGCTGGGCCTCCCCCGCCGAACCGCAGACCCCGGCGCTCCGGGCGGCAGCCGCGGCGTGGGCGCTCCGTGACGCGCGCCTCATCGCGAGCACCCGGACGGCCGCGTGGGTCTGGGGTGCCGTCTCGCGTGCACCGGCCCCGCTCGAGGCCTGTGTCCCGCTCCGGGTCCGCGTGCACGTCGACGGCGCGCTGCGCGTCCGCGAGGTCGTGATCACGGACGAGGACGTCGTCGTGCTCGATGGCCTCCGCGTCACCACACCGCTGCGCACGGTCGTCGACCTGCTGCGCAGCCCCGGGGACCGGCCCGGTGGGTTCGACCCGTCGGACGCCGAGGCGGTGGTCGGGCTCCTGGGGATCGGTGCGGTGTCGGTCGACGCGGTCGCCGGGTCCCTCGCGACGCTCGGGACGATCCCGATGGTCCGGCAGGCGGAGCGGCGGTTGCGGGCCGTGCTCGACGCTGCCGGGGACTCGGTCAGCCCGCGCTGACCCGGTCTGGTCGACCGGGCCTCGGGTCAGCCCGCGCTGACCCGGTCTGGTCGACCGGGCCTCGGGTCAGCCCGCGCTGACCCGGTAGACGTCGTAGACCGCGTCGATCCGCCGCACGGCGTTGAGCACTCGGTCGAGGTGGGTCGTGTCGCCCATCTCGAACACGAAGCGGCTCAGCGCGAGCCGGTCGGACGACGTCGAGACCGTCGCGGACAGGATGTTCACGTGGTGGTCCGTCAGCACCCGCGTCACGTCGCTGAGGAGCCCCGACCGATCGAGCGCTTCGATCTGGATCTGCACGAGGAACACCGACTTCGAGGACGGCGCCCACTCCACCTCGATCATCCGGTCGGGCTCGTTCATGAGCGACTTGACGTTCGTGCACGAGGCCTGGTGCACCGAGACGCCCTGGCCGCGGGTGATGAACCCGACGATCTGGTCGCCCGGGACCGGCGTGCAGCACTTCGCGAGCTTCACGAGGATGTCCGGCGCGCCACGCACGAGGACGCCGCTGTCGCTGTTGCGCAGCTGCCGGCTCGTGACCTGGCGGGGGAAGCTGAGCTCCGGCTCTTCCGTCTCGGTCTCGGTCTGGACGTTCCCGAGGACCTTCTCGATCACCGACTGCGTGGAGACGTGCCCCTCGCCGACGGCCGCGTACAGCGCGGAGATGTCGTCGTAGCGCATCGACGACGCGACCTCGGAGATCGAGTCCTGGCTCATGATGCGCTGGAGCGGCAGGTTCTGCTTCCGCATCGCCCGCGCGATCGCGTCGCGGCCCTGCTCGATGGCCTCTTCGCGGCGTTCCTTGGTGAACCACTGCTTGATCTTGTTCCGGGCGCGTGGGCTCCGGACGAAGGTGAGCCAGTCCTGGCTGGGGCCGGAGTCGGGGTTCTTCGAGGTGAAGATCTCGACGACGTCGCCGCTCGACAGGGCGCTCTCGAGGGGCACGAGACGCCCGTTGACCTTGGCGCCCATCGTGCGGTGCCCGATCTCGGTGTGCACGGCGTACGCGAAGTCGACCGGGGTCGCACCGGACGGCAGCCCGATGACCTTGCCCTGGGGCGTGAAGACGTAGGTCTCCTTCGCGCCGATCTCGTACCGGAGCGAGTCGAGGAACTCCCCCGGGTCGCTCGTCTCGGCCTGCCAGTCGGTGATGTGCGCCAGCCACGCCATGTCCTGGTCGGTCGCCGACGAGGAGTCGACGTCACGGCCGGCCGCGCGCTGCTTGTACTTCCAGTGGGCGGCGACACCGAACTCGGCCCGCTGGTGCATCTCGTGCGTGCGGATCTGGATCTCGACCGCGCGACCCTGCGGCCCCAGGACGGTGGTGTGCAGCGACTGGTACAGGTTGAACTTCGGCGTCGCGATGTAGTCCTTGAACCGGCCCGGCAGCGGCGTCCACCGCGCGTGCACGGAACCGAGCATCGCGTAGCAGTCGCGCACGGTCGGGACGAGGACGCGGATGCCGACGAGGTCGTAGATCTCGTCGAACTCGCGCCCGCGGACGATCATCTTCTGGTAGATCGAGTAGTACTGCTTCGGCCGGCCCATGACCTCGCCGCGGACCTTGGCGGCCTTGAGGTCCTTCTTGAGCGTGCCGATGACGTTCTGGACGAACTGCTCGCGCTTCGGCTGACGTTCCTTCACCAGGCTGTCGATCTCGACGTACAGCTTGGGGTGGAGCACCGCGAACGAGAGGTCCTCGAGCTCCAGCTTGATCATCTGGATGCCGAGCCGGTGCGCGAGCGGCGCGTAGATCTCGAGGGTCTCCTTCGCCTTGCGCGTGGCGGAGGTCGACTCGACGAAGCCCCACGTGCGGGCGTTGTGCAGCCGGTCGGCGAGCTTGATGACCAGGACGCGGATGTCCTTCGACATCGCGATGACCATCTTGCGGACGGTCTCGGCCTGGGCGCTGTCGCCGTACTTGACCTTGTCGAGCTTCGTGACGCCGTCGACGAGCATGGCGATCTCGTCGCCGAAGTCCTCGCGCAGCTGGTCGAGCTGGTAGTCGGTGTCCTCGACGGTGTCGTGCAGGAGCGCCGCGGCGATGGTGATCGGCCCGATCCCGAGGTCGGCGAGGATCTGCGCCACCGCGACCGGGTGCGTGATGTACGGCTCGCCCGACTTGCGCTTCTGCCCGTCGTGCGCGCGTTCCGCGACCGAGTAGGCGCGCTCGATGAGCGTCACGTCGGCCTTGGGGTGGTGCGACCGGACGGTGCGGATCAGGGTGTCGACCGCACCGGCGGGCTGGGCGCGCGAGAACAGCCGCGGCAGCAGCGACCGGAGCGAACCGAGGTTGCCGGTCGTGTTCGGCCCGAGCGGACTCGTCGGCCGGGGTGCGGAGCCGGGGCGGCTCGCGGAGCCGGTGTCCTGCCCTGCCCGCGGCGCAGAGGCGTCCTGCGGCGTGGACTCACGCGTGTCCGTCATGCTGCGCCTCCCGGGATGCCCGTCCGAGCTCGATCCGACAAGACTACGCGTGTCCGGTCAGTGCTCGTGACGCGGTTCGCCCTGGGCGTCGCGCACCACGGGGGCGCCCGACTGCTCCCACGCGACCATGCCGCCGACGAGGTTCACCGCGGGGACCCCGGACTGCTCGAGTGCCGCCACGACCCGCGCGGAGCGTCCGCCGGAGTGGCAGACGATGATCGCGGGCTCGTCGCCGCCGTCGATCTCCTTCCACCGGGCGACCACCTCGGACATCGGCACGAGGGTCGCCTCGGGAGCGTGGACCTCGTCCCACTCCCCCTGCTCGCGCACGTCGAACAGGCGCGCGCCGGCGTCGATCCGCCGACGGGCCTCGGCCACGTCGATGTCGACGATCTCCGCCGGCATCAGACGCCCGCCGTCGCGTCGACCTCGCGCTGACGCTTGGCGGCAGCGGCCTGCTTCTTGGCGTCGGCCTGCTTGATCTTCGGCTCGTTCTCTCGCAGGTGCGCGTACATCGGCGACGCGATGAAGATCGTCGAGTAGGTGCCGACGATGATGCCGATGAACAGCGCGAGCGAGATGTCGCGGAGCGTTCCGGCGCCCAGGATGTACGACCCGATGAAGAGGATCGCGCCGACCGGCAGCAGAGCGACGACCGAGGTGTTGATCGACCGCACGAGCGTTTGGTTGACCGCGAGGTTCACCGACTGCACGAAGGTGCGGTGGGACTCCTGGCTCGTGTTCTCGCGGACCTTGTCGAACACCACGACGGTGTCGTACAGCGAGTAGCCGAGGATGGTCAGGAAGCCGATCACCGCCGCGGGCGTGACCTCGAGCCCGACGATGCCGTACACGCCCGCCGTGATGAGGAGGTCGTGGAGGAGCGCCACCATCGCGGACACCGACATCTTCCAGGTGCGGAAGTACAGCGCCATGAACACCGCCGCGAGGGCGAGGAAGATCACGAGGCCGCGGATCGCCTGGTTGAGCACGTCGGCACCCCAGGTCGCACCGATGAAGGTCGCGGCGACCTGGCTGTCCGGGACGTCGTAGGCCTTCGCCAGGGCGTCCTGGACCTCGGAGGTCTCACGGTCGGTGAGCTGGCCGGTCTGCACGCGGATGCCGTGCGTACCGAGCTGCGAGACACGCGGGACGCCGTCGGGGACGATCGACTCGACGGTCTCGGTGGCGAGGTTCTGGTCGAGCGTCTTCACGTCGGAGAGCGTGAACTCGGACCCGCCGGTGAACTCGATGCCGAGCTGGTACCCGCCACGCAGCCACGGGACCGCGAGCGAGACCACGATCGCGATGATCGCGATGACGTACCAGGTCTTGCGTCGGCCGACGATGTCGTACGAGCGCTTCCCCGTGTAGAGGTCGCTGCCGAACTGGCTGAAGCTGGCCATCAGTCGTCCTTCCCGTCCGGCGTCGTGCCGTTCTCGCCGGAGGCCTGCGCGGCCTTCCGCTCTGCGATCGTCTGTCGACGCTGCGCCTCACCGGCGCTGCGCTGACGCCTGCCGTCGACGACCGGCGCGCGGAACTGCGCGCGACCGCGGTAGACGGCACCGAGGGCCGCGGGATCGAGCCCGCTGAACCGGTGTCCCTCGCCGAAGAAGCGGCTGCGGGCGATGAGCTGCATCATCGGGTGCGTGAACATCACGACCACGACGACGTCGATCAGGGTGGTGAGGAGCAGCGTGAACGCGAAGCCCTTCACGTCGCTCACCGCGAGGATGTAGAGCACCACGGCGGCGAGGAAGTTGATCGAGTCGGACGCCAGGATCGTGCGCAGTGCACGCTTCCACCCGGACTCGACGGCACTCTCGAGGCCCCGGCCGTCACGGAGTTCGTCCCTGATGCGTTCGAAGTACACGATGAACGAGTCCGCCGTGATGCCGATCGCGACGATCAGACCCGCCACTCCCGCCAACGACAGGCGGTAGTCGACGCGCCAGGACATGATCGCGATCACGAGGTACGTCAGCGCCGCGGCCACACCGAGCGAGAGGACCGTGACGAACGCGAGCGCCCGGTACTGGATGACCGAGTAGATGATGACCAGGATCAGACCGATCAGACCCGCGACGAGGCCACCGACGAGCTGCGCGGTACCGAGCGTCGCGGAGATGTTCTCGTTCGACTGGACCTGGAAGTTGATCGGCAGCGCGCCGTACTTCAACTGGTCGGCGAGGGTCTTCGCGGAGTCGGCCGTGAACGAGCCGGTGATCTGCGCCTTGCCGTTCGTGATGGCCGCGTTCGACGCCGGCGCCGTGATGACGGAGCCGTCGAGGACGATCGCGAACTGGTTCTGCGGCGGCTGCAGCTTCACGAGCCGGCTGGTGACGTCACGGAAGTCGTCCGAGCTCTTGCCCTTGAACGTCAGGTTGACGGCCCACTGGCCGGTCGACGTGCCCTGCGAGTCGGTCGCGAGGCCGGAGGTGGCGTTGCTGATGCCCGAGCCGGACACCTCGACCGGGCCGAGGATGTACTTCGCGGCACCGTCCTGGTCACAGGTGACGAGCGGCTCGTCGTCCGGCGCCGTCGTGACGTCGTCCGGAGCGTTGCAGTTGTAGTTCGTGTACAGGTCCTGCAGCGCCGGCGTGACCCAGTTCAGGTCGCTGCCGTTGGTCGGCTTGGCGCTCGGCGTCGCGGCGAGCGATGCCGGCGGGGAGTACGGCGTCGCGGAGGCCGACGAGGACCCACTGCCGCCCACCGCGGTGTTGGTCGCCGCCTCGGTGTAGAGGACCGGGCGGAACGTGAGCTTCGCCGCCGCCTCGATGCGGTCGATCGTCGCCTTGTCCGGCTTGCCCGGGATGGAGACGACGATGTTGTTCGTCCCCTGGGTGTTGATCTGCGATTCCGAGACACCGGTCGCGTTGATGCGCTGCCGGATGATGTTCACGGCCTGGTTGAGCTGCTGGCTCGTCACCGAGCCGCCCTCGGTGTTCTGCGCCGCGAGCGTCAGCTGCGTGCCGCCCTGGAGGTCGAGGGCGAGTTCCGGGACCCAGCTGGCCCCTTCGAACCACTTGCCGCTGTCGTCCTTGGTGTTCCCGGCGAGGACCGACGCGGCGGTGTTCAACCCCGCGAGGACCGCCATGAGGATCACCAACCAGGTCAGCGAGCGGATCGCCTTCTTGACGGGTGTCGATCGTGCCACCGGTCGTCTCGTCTTTCTGTCAGGACCGACGGCGGTTGACCGGCGGCAGGTGTCGCCGCCGGGTCGGTGGACCCGGCGGCCGAGGAGTCAGTCTTCGGTCTTGCGCTTCGCAGCGTCGGTGTCGGCGTCCGTGGACTCGACACGCTCGCCGTAGATCGGCTCCCCGTTGAGCTCGGCGACGGGCTTCGGCGCTGCCGGCTCGTCCTCGGGCGTGGCCGTGGTGGTGATGTCCGACGCGGTGTCGTCGACGACACGCGACAGGGTCTGGCGGTGGACGGTGACGACCGTTCCGGGTGCGATCTCGACGTCGGCCGTGACCTTCTCGTCGTCGACCGACAGGAGCGTGCCGTACAGACCGAAGGACAGCATGACCTTCGCGCCCGGCACCATCTTGGTGGCGAGCTCGCCCTGCTGCTTCTTGCGCTTCCGGCTGTTGTAGAACATGAAGGCCGCGAACGCCACGACGATGACGATGAGGATGACTTCTTGACCCATGATGCGTTGCCTTCTCTGGTTGCTCGGTTTCGGGCCGTAGCAGTCTAGGGCACACGTCTGTGCGTGGCATGTCACCGAGACCGCGGACGGGGACGTCAGTCGGCGTCGTCGTCGAACAGTCCGGGCTGTGCGAGGCCGGTCTGCCCGGGTGTCATGTCGAAGTGCCGCCAGGCCTGCGGGGTGGCGATCCGCCCGCGGGGGCTGCGGGTGACGAGGCCGACCCGGACGAGGAACGGTTCGACGACCGACTCGATGGTCTCGGACTCTTCCCCGACGGACACCGCGAGGGTGTTCAGGCCGACGGGACCGCCGTCGAAGCGCGTCAGCATCGTCTCGACCACGGCGCGGTCGAGGCGGTCGAGTCCGAGTTCGTCGACGTCGTAGAGGTCGAGGGCGCCCTGCACGGCGGCCATGCCGTCGGTGGTGCGGTGCACGAGGGCGTAGTCGCGGACACGTCGGAGCAGACGGTTCGCGATGCGTGGTGTGCCCCGCGAGCGCCCGGCGATCTCGCGCAGCGCGGACCGGTCGATGTCGAGTTCGAGCAGGTGTGCTGCCCGGATGAGGACCTGCTCGAGCTCGTCCTTCTCGTAGAACTCGAGGTGGGCGGTGAACCCGAAGCGGTCGCGCAGCGGGTTCGGCAGGAGGCCGGCACGCGTGGTGGCGCCGACGAGGGTGAACGGCGCGAGGTCGAGCGGGATGCTCGTGGCGCCGGCCCCCTTGCCGACCATCACGTCGATGCGGAAGTCCTCCATCGCGAGGTAGAGCATCTCCTCTGCCGAGCGGGCCATCCGGTGGATCTCGTCGATGAACAGGACCTCGCCGGGGACCAGGGACGACAGCACCGCGGCGAGGTCACCGGCGTGCTGGATCGCCGGGCCGCTCGACATCCGCAGGGGGCGACCGGACTCGTGCGCGACGATCATCGCGAGGGTCGTCTTGCCGAGTCCGGGAGGGCCGGCCATCAGGATGTGGTCGGGCGTCCGGTCCTGCAGTGCCGCCGCCTTGAGGAGCAGGTCGAGCTGCCCTCGGACCTTCCGCTGCCCGACGAACTCGTCGAGGGACTTCGGGCGGAGGGCCCCCTCGAATGCGAGTTCCTCTTGTGACTCGGCGCCCGCGGCGGTGATCCCGCTCACCGGCCGGCACCGGCGGGGCGGAGCGCGCCGAGGGCGGCGCGGAGCAGTGCCTGGGTGCCCATCGAGGCGACGCCCGGCTCGGACGCGATGGTCTCGTCGACCGCGCGCTGCGCGGCGTCCTCGCGCCAGCCGAGGCCGACGAGGGCGGCGACGACGTCGGTCGCGGCCGGGTGCGCGGCGCCGCCGCGGGCCGCCACGACGGGGGCCTGCTCGAACGCGGCGAGCTTGCCGGAGAGGGCGACGATGATGAGCTTGGCGGTCTTCGGGCCGATGCCGGAGACCTTGCGGAAGGCGCCGTCGTCATCATGTGCGACGGCGTTCGCGACCTGGGCCGGGTCCATGTGGGCGAGGACGCCCATCGCCGACTTCGGGCCGACGCCGGACACGCTGCGGAGGAGGTCGAACACCTGGAGCGCGTCGGTGGACTCGAAGCCGAAGAGGAGGTGCTCGTCCTCGCGCACGATCATCGCGGTCCGCACGAAGACCTCGGACCCGTGGCGCATCGTCAGGGCGTGTGCCGGGGTCACCGTGACCGCGTAGCCCACTCCCCCGACCTCGATCACCACGCCGGAGCCGGCGATGTCGATGCAGGTGCCCCGGAGACTCGCGATCATGCCCCGAGCCTACGGCCGGCCACCGACGATGCCGACGAGCCACGCTGCGAGCGACCGGCGGCCGCGGCCGCGGCGCGTGCCAGCGGCGAGTCGACCGTGCCGCCCTGTGCGTCCCGCCACGCACGCTGTGCCGGGGTGAGGTTCGTGGCACGCGTGCCGACCGTGTCGGGTGACCCGAGCCTCCAGGCGTGGCACACCGCCAGGGCGAGCGCGTCCGCGGCGTCGGCGGGCTTGGGGGCCTCGTCGAGGCCGAGCACGCGCGCGATCATCGTCTGCACCTGGCGCTTGTCCGCGTTGCCGTACCCGGTCACGGCAGCCTTCACCTCGGACGGGGTGTGCAGCCCGACCGGCAGCCCCCGTGCCGCCGCGGCGTGCAGGGCGAGGCCGGCGGCCTGCGCCGTGCCCATGACCGTCCGGACGTTCGCCTGCGCGAACACCCGCTCGACCGCGACGGCGTCGGGACGGTGCTCGTCGATCTCGGCGGCGATGCCGTCGGCGATGCGGAGCAGCCGCTGCTCGAGCGCCATGTCCGCCGGGGTGCGCACGACCGTCACGTGGACGAGCCGGGCGCGGCGGTTCGATGCGACCTCGACGATGCCGACGCCGCACCGCGTGAGCCCGGGGTCGACCCCGAGCACGCGCAGCATCGGGCTAGTCCTCGTCCTCGTCGAGCTCGGCCTGGACGTCCGCGGGGATGTCGAAGTTCGAGTAGACGTTCTGCACGTCGTCGCTGTCCTCGAGCGCGTCGATCAGGCGCAACACCTTGCGCGCCGTGTCGGCGTCGACCGGCACCTTGAGGCCGGGGACGAACTCGGCGTCGGCGGAGTCGTAGTCGATCCCGGCGTCCTGCAGCGCGGTGCGGGCCGCGACGAGGTCGGTCGCCTCGGTGATGACCTCGAAGCCACCGCCCTGGTCGATGACGTCCTCGACGCCGGCGTCCAGCACCGCCGTCATGACGGTGTCCTCGTCGAGGCCGTCGGTCTTGGTGACGGAGATGACGCCCTTGCGGGAGAAGTTGTAGGCGACGCTACCCGGGTCGGCCATCGTCCCGCCGTTCCGCGACATCGCGGTGCGGACCTCGGCAGCGGCACGGTTCTTGTTGTCCGTGAGGCACTCGATGAGCATCGCGACGCCGTTCGGGCCGTAGCCCTCGTACATGATCGTCGTGTACTCGATCGTCTCACCGGTCAGGCCGGCACCGCGCTTGATGGCGCGGTCGATGTTGTCGTTGGGGACCGAGGTCTTCTTGGCCTTCTGCACGGCGTCGACGAGGGTCGGGTTGCCGGAGAGGTCGGCGCCGCCCATCTTGGCGGCGACCTCGATGTTCTTGATGAGCTTCGCGAACGACTTGGCACGTCGCTGGTCGATGACGGCCTTCTTGTGCTTGGTCGTTGCCCACTTGGAATGCCCGGACACGGTGCTCCTTGCGTCTTGCGGAAAGTCCCGTCCAGCTTAGCGGCCTGGAGGCACGGCGCGGCCCCGCCTCGCGGGCGCGCCCGTCGACGCACGTACGATGGGCGCAGCACCGGGACGACCAGGGGGAACGCATGACCGATCCGCTGTCCGCACTCGAGGCCGCCGTCCAGGCGCTCCCCGACGACCGGACCCTCCGGGTCCGCTACGCCGAGCTGCTCGCCGACGCCGGCCGGCACGGCGAGGCGATCGAGCAGGCGAGCGTCGTGCTGCGCGAGGCGCCGGAGGACGAGGCAGCGAAGGCGGTCGTCCGGCGCGCGGCCCTCGCGGCAGCGGCGCCGCCGGAGCCGCCGGTCGCGCCGCCGACACCGGCACCGAGCGACCGGCACGAGGACATCGATTGGTCCGAGCTCGAGGCGTCGATCGCGAACCCGACCGAGCCGCCGTTCGTCGAGCGGGTCGTGGCCGAGCACGACGAGGAGCTCCTGGCCGAGGCTGCCGAGACCGCCGAGGACGCCGACCCGGTGGCGGAACTCCGCCGCGAGACCGTCCGACTCGCCGACGTCGGCGGGCTCGAGGTCGTGAAGCGGCGGATCGACGAGTCGTTCCTGCAGCCGATGGCGCACCCCGAGATCGCGGCCGCGTTCGGCAAGAAGCTCCGCGGCGGCCTGCTGCTGTACGGTCCGCCCGGCTGCGGCAAGACGTTCCTCGCCCGCGCGATCGCCGGCGAGCTCGGAGCGCACTTCATCTCCGTCACGCTCAGCGACGTGCTCGACCGGTTCATCGGCGAGAGCGAGAAGAACATCCACCGGGTGTTCCGCACGGCCCGCGAGCACGCGCCGGCCGTGCTGTTCTTCGACGAGATGGACGCGATCGGCGCGAAGCGGAGCGGGAACACGTTCTCGTCGTTCCGGAACGTCGTCAACCAGATCCTCGTCGAGATGGACGGGGTCGACTCGCAGAACGACGGGGTCTACGTCCTCGCGGCCACGAACCACCCGTGGGAGGTCGACGCCGCGCTGAAGCGACCGGGACGCTTCGACCGGATGGTCCTCGTGCGCCCACCGGACGACGACGCCCGCGAGGCGATCCTCCGTGTCCACCTCCGCCGACGGCCGATCGAGGGCATCGACCTCGGCGACCTCGTCCGTCGCACGAAGGGCTTCTCCGGCGCCGACCTGGAGCACCTCGTGACCACCGCGGCGGAGAAGGCGATGACGGAGTCGATCCGGACCGGGTCCGTGCGGCCGATGCGGATGGACGACATGCGCGCCGCCCTCAAGGAGGTCAAGCCGTCGATCGGCCCCTGGGTGCAGACCGCCCGCAACGTCGCGGAGTACTCCAACGCCAGCGGCGAGTACGACGACATGGTCGAGTGGCTCCGCGAGGAGAAGCAGCTCTGATGGCCGACGCGGTCGACGTCGTGGTCGAGCGCGCCGACGCGCTCCTGGGCTTCAAGCGCCCGGACGACGCGCGGGCCGTGCTCACCGCCGCCGTCGCGAGCACACCGGACGACCCCCGGCTGTGGGCGACGCTCGCACGGGCGGAACGCGCACGCCACGACCACGCCGCCAGTCGCACCGCCGCCGAGCGCGCCCTCGCGCTCGACCCCGACAACGCCACCGCCCTGTCCGCCCGGGTGAACGCGATGCTCGACGCGAACGAGCGCCAGGCGGCGAAGGCCGCGGCCGAGGAACTGCGCGAGCGCCGGCCGGACTGGGCGACCGCGCACCTGCTGTGGGCGTTCGCACACACACGCTGGTCGCACGCGAAGCGGTCCGCAGCGGAGGAAGCCGCGTGGCCGACGGCGGACGTCGCCCGGTCCGCGGCAGCCCTCGACCGCGCGCTCGAGCTCGCACCCCACGACGCCCGGCTGTTCGCCGACGCGGCGCAGTGCTACCGCGCCCTCTCGTGGACCGACGCGGCCCTCGCGCCACGGGCACGCGAAGCCATGGACCGAGCACTCGAGCTCGACCCGAACGACGAGTGGGTGATGCTCGCGGCCGGGTCGGTCCTGCAGCTGTCCGAGCGGGTCGCGCAGTCCGCTCGCGTCCTCGCGCAGCACCCGACGTCGTGGGAGGCCCGCCGGCGTGTCGACGACGGGCTCTGGAGCCTCGTGTCCGTGCCCGTCGGTGTCGTCGCCTGGTCCCTCGTCGTGACGCTTCTCGGCGCCCACATCGCTGCCGGGGGTGGTGCGAACGTCGTCACGAAGACGCTCGGGTGGACCCTGACCGGCATCGCGGCGCTCTGGGTCTGCTTCGTGGAGGTGCACTCGTTCGCGAAGTTCCCGCGCGGACTGCTCCTCCGGACGATGCGGCGGGTCCCGCTCGTACCCGTCGTGCTCGGCGTCGCCGCACTCACCTGGATCGCCGGTGCCGCCGGAGCGGTGCTCCTGCTCGCCGGCATCGTCCCACCCACCGGCGACGGGTACACGACCATCGTCACCGTGCTCGCCGTCGCGCTGCTGCTGCAGTCCGCTGCGCAGGACGTCACCACGATCGTGCAACGCCGTCGTCAGGTGCGGTCCGGGCTGTGGGACGGGCTCGTCGCCGACCGCGGACGGCGTCGCAAGGAGGAGAACGACCGCGGTGGTGCGTACATCGCCGGCTTCGCCGCGCTCGTGACCTGGGGCATCGTCGCGCTGGCGGCACCGACCACGGGGACGTGGGCCGTGGCCGCCGTCCCGCTGCTGCTCGCCACACGGGTGTTCGTGCTGCAGAGCGCGGCCGAGATCCTGCGTGCGGTGGGCCGGCCGCGGCGCGCTCGGCTCGTCGTGTACGCCGTGATCGCCCTCGGGTTCGCGGCGTTCGCCGTCCGGGCCGTCGTGGTGCAGGTGCTGGTCGCTACCGGCGTGGCCTGACCCCGTCGAGCGACCAGCCGGTCGGCGTCAGGCGGCGCGGACGAGGTCGAGGAAGCGCCGGTGGAAGCGGTCCTCGCCGGCGACCTCGGGGTGGAACGCACTCGCGATGACGGCGCCCTGCTGGACCGCGACGACCTGCCCATCGGGGAGCGCGCCGAGGACGTCGACCCCGGGGCCGTGCTGCTCCACCACAGGCGCGCGGATGAACACCGCGTGCACCGGGGCCTCGCCGAGGGCCGGCATCGGGATGTCGATCTCGAACGAGTCGTTCTGGCTGCCGAAGGCGTTGCGGCGCACCGTCGTGTCGAGCACGTCGAGCGTCTGCTGCCCGGGGATGCCGGCAGCGATGCGCGAGGAGAGCATGATCATGCCCGCGCAGGTACCGTAGGTCGGCAGCCCGCCACGGATCGCCTCGGACAGCGGCTCGGCCACGCCGAAGGCACGCGCGAGCTTGTCCATGACGCTGGACTCCCCGCCCGGGATGACGACGCCGTCGAGGGCGCCGATCTCCTCCGGGCGACGGAGCGGCACCACGTCGGCACCGAGTTCCGTCAGCGACGCGATGTGCTCACGGAAGTCGCCCTGCAGCGCGAGGACCCCGATGCGGGGCCGGGCGTTCACCAGCCGCGCTCGGCGAGACGGTGCGGTGCGGGGACGTCGGCGACGTTGATGCCGACCATCGCCTCGCCCAGACCACGGGAGACCTCGGCGATGACGTTGGGGTCGTCGTGGAAGGTCGTCGCCTTGACGATCGCGGCGGCACGCTTGGCCGGGTCGCCGGACTTGAAGATGCCGGAGCCGACGAACACGCCGTCCGCGCCGAGCTGCATCATCATCGCGGCGTCGGCCGGGGTCGCGACGCCACCGGCGGTGAAGAGCACCACGGGGAGCTTGCCGGTCTGCGCGACCTCCTTCACGATGTCGAACGGGGCCTGCAGGTCCTTCGCGGCGACGTAGAGCTCGTCTTCCTTGAGGTGGCGCAGCGCCGCGATCTCCTTGTTGATCGTGCGGATGTGCTTGGTGGCCTCGGACACGTCACCCGTGCCGGCCTCGCCCTTGGAGCGGATCATGGCCGCGCCCTCGGTGATGCGACGGAGCGCCTCGCCCAGGTTGGTCGCACCGCAGACGAAGGGGGTGGTGAAGTTCCACTTGTCGATGTGGTTGACGTAGTCGGCCGGCGACAGCACCTCGGACTCGTCGATGTAGTCGACGCCGAGCTCCTGCAGCACCTGCGCCTCGACGAAGTGGCCGATGCGGGCCTTCGCCATGACGGGGATCGACACGCTCGCGATGATCTCCTCGATCATCGAGGGGTCGGACATGCGGGCGACGCCACCCTGCGCGCGGATGTCGGCGGGGACGCGCTCGAGGGCCATGACGGCGGTCGCGCCGGCCTCTTCCGCGATGCGAGCCTGCTCGGCGTCGACGACGTCCATGATCACGCCGCCCTTGAGCATCTCGGCGAGGCCGCGCTTGACGCGGTCCGAGCCGGTGATCGAGGTGCCGGGGGTGCTCGTGGTGCTGCTGCTGTCGCTCATGATGCCGACAGTCTAGTGCTCCGACGGCCACCCTTCGGCGACGAGTCGGCGGGTCTCGCCGAGCAGCTGGGACATCGACTTCGTCCGCGCGATGATCGGGAAGAAGTTCGCGTCCGACTGCCACCGCGGCACGATGTGCTGGTGCAGGTGGCCGGCCACACCGGCGCCGGCGGCCTCGCCCTGGTTCATCCCGATGTTGAAGCCGTCGCAGTGCGACACGGCACGCAGGACGCGCATCGCCGTCTGGGTGAGCTCGCCGATCTCGCGGAGTTCGTCCGGCGTCGCCTCGTCGTAGAGCGGGACGTGGCGGTACGGGCAGACGAGCAGGTGCCCGTTGTTGTAGGGGAACAGGTTGAGCAGGACGTACGCGTGCTCGCCCCGCGCGACGATGAGGCCGTCCTCGTCGGACTTGTGCGGGGCCTCGCAGAACGGGCAGTCGTCGTCGTGGCCGCGGCCCCTGCCCTCGCGCCCGGCGTCGATGTACGCCATCCGGTGCGGGTTCCAGAGGCGCTGGAACGCATCGGGCACCGCGGCGCCGGTCGCGGCGTCACGGATCACGAGCGGGTCGTCCGCCCCGCCGGAGCCGGCCGCACCGGCCGGACCCGACGAGTCGGGAGCGGGCACGGCGGTGGGACCGGCCGCGTCGTCGACGCGACCGGTCCCACCGACGGGATCCGTGCCTCCTGGAGGGGTCATCAGACCTGCGCGCGCTCGCGGATCGCGGTGAGGATGCGCTCGACCGCCTCGTCCACGGGCACACCGTTGTCCTGTCGACCGTCACGGAAGCGGAACGAGACCGCGCCGGCGTCGCGGTCGTCGCCGCCCGCGATGAGCTGGAACGGGACCTTCTGCTTCGTGTGCGTGCGGATCTTCTTCTGCATGCGGTCGTCCGAGTGGTCGACCTCGGCACGGACGCCGTGCGAGCGCAGCTTCGCGACGACCTCGTCGAGGTAGTCGCCGTACTCCGCCGCGACCGGGATCGCGACGACCTGGACCGGGGCGAGCCAGGCCGGGAACGCGCCGGCGTAGTGCTCGGTGAGGACGCCGAAGAACCGCTCGATCGAGCCGAACAGCGCGCGGTGGATCATGACGGGGCGCTGCCGCGTGCCGTCCGCCGCCGCGTACTCGAGGCCGAAGCGCTCGGGCAGGTTGAAGTCGAGCTGGACGGTCGACATCTGCCAGGTGCGGCCGATGGCGTCACGGGCCTGCACGGAGATCTTCGGGCCGTAGAAGGCGGCACCGGCGGGGTCCGGCACGAGCTCGAGCCCGGTCTCCTCCGCCACCTCGCGCAGGGTGTTCGTGGCGACGTCCCACACGTCGTCGTCGCCGACGTACTTCTCGGGGTCCTTCGTGGAGAGCTCGAGGTAGAAGTCGTCGAGGCCGTAGTCACGGAGCAGCGACAGCACGAACTGGAGGGTCGTGGTGAGCTCCTCCTTCATCTTCTCCTGCGTGGTGAAGGTGTGCGCGTCGTCCTGGGTCAGGCCGCGCACGCGGGTGAGGCCGTGGATGACGCCGGACTTCTCGTTGCGGTAGACCGTGCCGAACTCGAACATCCGCAGGGGCAGGTCGCGGTAGGACCGGGCCTGCGAGCGGTACGCCAGGATGTGCATCGGGCAGTTCATCGGCTTGAGGTAGTAGTCGGCGCCCTGGCGGGTGATGTTGCCGTCCTCGTCGCGTGCCTCGTCCATGTGCATGGCCGGGAACATGCCGTCCTTGTACCAGCCGAGGTGCCCGGAGGTCTCGAACAGGTCGCCCTTGGTGATGTGGGGCGTGTAGACGAACGAGTAGCCCTCTTGCTCGTGCCGACGGCGCGAGTAGTCCTCCATCTCGCGGCGGATGATGCCGCCCTTCGGGTGGAAGATCGCCAGGCCGGACCCGATCTCGTCGGGGAAGGAGAACAGGTCGAGCTCGGCGCCGAGCTTGCGGTGGTCGCGCTTCGCAGCCTCTTCCAACCGGAGCAGGTAGGCCTTGAGCTGGTCCTTGTCGGGCCACGCGGTGCCGTACACGCGCTGGAGCTGCGGGTTCTTCTCCGAGCCGCGCCAGTACGCCGCGGCGACGCGCATGAGCTTCGACGCGTTGCCGATGATGCGGGTGTGTGGCAGGTGCGGGCCGCGGCAGAGGTCCTGCCAGACGACCTCGCCCGTCTTCGGGTCGACGTTCTCGTAGACCGTCAGCTCGCCGGCACCGACCTCGACGCTCTCGCCCGAGTCGCCGGCGTCCGCAGCGCCCTTGAGGCCGATGAGCTCCTGCTTGTAGGGCTCCCCCGCCATGCGCTCGCGGGCTTCCTCGTCGGTGACGACGACGCGGCGGAAGCGCTGGGCCTGCCGGATGATCCGGTCCATGTTCTTCTCGATCGCCTTGAGGTCTTCGGGGGTGAAGGGCTCGGCGACGTCGAAGTCGTAGTAGTAGCCGTCGGTGACGGGCGGGCCGATGCCGAGCTTGGCGTCGGGGTTGATCTGCTGCACCGCCTGCGCGAGCACGTGCGCGGCCGAGTGGCGCAGGATGTCGAGGCCGTCCTGCTCGTCGAGGGTGACCGGCTCGACGACGTCACCGGCGTCGACCGAGGCGGCGAGGTCCTTGAGCACACCCGCGACACGGATCGCCACGACGCCGCGGACGCCGTCGAACAGCTCGGTGCCCGTCGTGGTCGTCGTCGCGGTGCGGGGCTCGGGTGCCTGGGGCACGGCTGCGGGCTCGGCGTTGTCCGGCGACGCGCCTTCCGGCGCTGCGGCGACTGACTCGGTCACGATGATGGGACTCCTCGGTTGGATGGTGGATCAAGACTAGTGCGCGGGGCGCCCGCCGAGGCTCACGCGGGGACGGCGCCGAGGGTCTGCACGGGCAGGCGCGGTTCGAGGCGCTCACGACCCGACAGACCGTCGAGTTCGAGCAGCGCGGCGAAGCCGATCGCCTCGTAGCCGGCGCGCTCGAGCAGCGTCACGGTCGCGGCCGCGGTGCCCCCGGTCGCGAGGACGTCGTCGACCACGAGCACGCGCGTGCCCGCGGGCAGCTGCCCGGGGCGGAGCTCGAGCTCGGCCTCGCCGTACTCGAGCGCGTACTGCTCGCTGAGGACCTCGCCGGGGAGCTTGCCCGCCTTCCGGACGGTGAGGACGCCGACCTGGTGCTGCGCGGCGATCCCGCCGGCCAGCGCGAAGCCGCGGGCCTCGATGCCGGCGACGGCGGCGAAGCCCTCGCCGATCGCGAAGGGTGCTGCGAGTGCCTCGCACACGCGGCCGAACGCGACGGCGTCGGAGAACACCGGCGTGACGTCGCGGAACAGGATCCCCGGCGACGGGAAGTCCGGGACGATGGCGGTGAGGCGTTCGACGAGTGCAGCTGCGGTTTCGGTCACCCGACAACGGTACGGGAGGCGCGGGGTGCGCCCGACCCGCCCCACACCGTGCGCGGTGGGGCGCGCAGGGCGCGGGGGCGCGGTTCGCGTGACAGTGTGCGAGGTCCCGCGCTCCGTGCGGGGCCAGGGGCCGGGCACGGAGGGCGGAACCTCGCACACTGCGGCAGACGCGGGGCGGCGCGCCGCGGCGCGCAGCGCGGCTCAGCGCCAGCGGTTGAGCATGCCGACCTGCGTGAGCCACGCGACCTCGCGGGCGGCGCGCTCCTGTTCGAGGCGCCGGCGCGTCTCGAGGTCGACCGACGGACGCACGTGGTGCGTCCGACGACTCCAGATGATCAGGGACATCCCGATGCGGAGTGCGATGCGGTCGGAGAGCGAGACCCGACGGCGCACCGCACGGGTATCGGGGGGACGGTTGACGGTCTTCGTTGACAAGGTGGTGCCTTTCAGGCGTGACGACGACTGCCAGGGCATGGCAGTACTGCCCGGAACGCGGGCAAGGGAGATGAATGCGCGAGAATGCATTCCGCGCCCCGTCGAAGAATGCACGACGGGTGCGGTCAGGAATTGCTGCCGATGGAAGGAGCGTCGCACCGGCCACCGACATTCACGACCGGTTTCGGGCACACGCCGAGTGCGTCACCGCGAGGGCGACGGGCGAGTGCGACCGAGGGTCGGAACGGCACCGGACGGCGAGGAGGACCTCAGCGCGGACGGGCCGGTCGGAGATGCGACTGGTGTGGGACGCCCCGTGTCAGCGGACCCGGATCGGGGTGCCGCCGGACGTACGGATTCCACGGAACGGAGTCGTTTCGGTGAACATCATGGTCAGGCCCCCTCTCGGTCTCGTGCTGACGCGGTGATTGCTGCTCGTGAACACTATCCACACCGGTATTCCCCGCGCAACCCTTTTCTCGAGATTCGTCCGGAATTGCATTCCCGAACAGTTCGGGGACGCCGGACACGCAGAACGCCCCGGTCCCACGAGGGGTACCGGGGCGTTCGATGTAGACGAGGTGCCTAGACCGCGGCGGGGACCGCGACCGTGGCGTCGAGCGCGCCGTCGACCACGTCGACCCGGACGGTGTCGCCCGCGGCCACGGCCTCGTCGACCACGAGGCTCGCGATGCGGTCGTCGACCTCGCGCTGGATCAGCCGACGGAGCGGGCGGGCGCCGTACTCCGGCTCGTAGCCGTGCTCGGCGAGCCACCCGACCGCGGCGTCCGTCACCGTCAGGGTCATCCCCTGGGCGACGAGGCGGAGCGCGGTGTCCTCGAGCAGGAGCGACACGATCGACTCGATCTGCGAGCGGTCGAGCTTGCGGAACAGCACGATCTCGTCGATGCGGTTGATGAACTCCGGCCGCATCGCCTCACGGAGCTTGCCCATGACCCGGGCGCGCAGGTCGTCCTCGGCGAACCCGTCCCCCGCGCCGACCGGCGCGAAGCCGAGTGCACCGGAGCGCGACGCGAGGAACTCCGAGCCGATGTTCGACGTCATGATCACGACCGTGTTCCGGAAGTCCACCGTGCGGCCCTGGCCGTCCGTCAGGCGACCGTCGTCGAGCACCTGCAGCAGCAGGTTGAACACGTCCGGGTGCGCCTTCTCGACCTCGTCGAGCAGGACGACCGAGTACGGGTTCCGACGGACACGCTCGGTCAGCTGCCCGGCCTCGTCGTAGCCGACGTACCCGGGAGGGGCGCCGACCAACCGCGACACGGTGTGCCGCTCGCCGAACTCGCTCATGTCGAAGCGCAGCATCGCCGACTCGTCGCCGAACAGCGACCCGGCCAACGCCTTCGCGAGCTCGGTCTTGCCGACACCGGTCGGACCGAGGAACAGGAAGCTGCCGACCGGACGACGGGGGTCGCCCATGCCGGTCCGGCTGCGCCGCACCGCGGTCGCGATCGCCCGCACGGCGTCGTCCTGGCCGACGACGCGCTCGTGGAGTTCGTCCTCGAGCGCGGCGAGCCGGGACCGATCGCCCTGCGTCAGGCGGGTCGCCGGGATCCCGGTGGCACGCGACACGACGGCCGCGATGTCCTCCTCCGTGATCGAGGTGCCCACGGATTCCGGACCGGAGGCGCGACCTGCGTCGGCCGATCCGGCGGCGGTGATCCGCGCCTCCAGTCCGTCGATCTCGTCGCGCAGGCGCGACGCTTCCTCGTAGTGCTCCTCGGCGACGGCCGCGTCCTTCGACGCGGTGAGCGTCGCGACCTGTGCGCGGAGCGCCTCGACGTCGACGTTGCCCGACAGGGCCAGGCGACGACGTGCGCCGGCCTGGTCGATGAGGTCGATGGCCTTGTCCGGCAGGTGCCGGTCGGTGACGTAGCGGTGCGAGAGCTCGACCGAGGCGCGCAGGGCGTCCGGCGTGTAGGTGACGCTGTGGTGCTCCTCGTAGCGCGGGGCGAGTCCGGTCAGGATCGCGACGGCGTCCTCGACGCTCGGCTCCCCCACCGTGACCGGTTGGAAGCGACGCTCGAGTGCGGCGTCCTTCTCGATCCGGCGGTACTCGTTCAACGTGGTCGCGCCGACCATGTGCAGGTCGCCACGGGCCAGCCGGGGCTTGAGGATGTTGCCGGCGTCCATCGAACCGCCCTCGCCGCCACCACCGGCGCCGACGACGGTGTGGAGCTCGTCCACGAAGACGATGAGCTCGTCGGCGTGCGCCGCGATCTCGTCCATCGCCTTCGTGAGGCGCTCCTCGAAGTCGCCGCGGTAGCGCGTGCCGGAGAGCATGCCGGCGAGGTCGAGGGCGACCACGCGCTTGCCCTGGAGCAGCACGGGCACGTCGCCGTCGGCGATGCGCTGGGCGAGTCCCTCGACGATGGCGGTCTTGCCGACGCCGGGCTCGCCGATGAGGACGGGGTTGTTCTTGGTGCGACGGAGCAGGATCTCGACGGTCTGCTCGATCTCGTCGGCGCGGCCGATCACCGGGTCGATGCGGCCGTCGCGGGCCCGCTCGGTGAGGTCGGTGCCGAACTGGTCGAGCGTCGGGGTGTCGCTCTCGGTGTCGGTGGTCTGGTCGGTGCTCGTGGGCATCGTGCGCCCCTCCCTGGCGGCCGCCGCGGCCTGCGCGGCGTAGTCCTGCATGACCTGCGGGGTGACGCCGGCACTGGCGAGCAGCTGCCCGGTGACGGTGTCCTGGTCCATGACGAGCGCGAAGAAGACGTGCTCGGGATCGGTGTAGGTGCTGCCGAACCCGCGGGCGGCCTGGGTGGCCTCGAGCAGGATCCGCTGCGCGGTCCCGGTCAGGGCCGGGCGACCGTCGGGCTGCTGGCGGGGTTCGCCCGCCATCGGCAGGCGCTGCTCGACCTCGTCCGCGAACTGCTCGGGGTCGACCCCGGCGTGCCGGAGGACCGCGGTGAACGGGTAGGTGCGGACGAGCACGTGCAGGACGTGCAGGGCGTCGATCTCGTGCTGCCCCTGCTCGGCCGCGAACTCGGCGGTGCGCTGGAGCAGCTCGTGGGTGCGACGGCTGAGCAGTCGCGTGATGTCGACCGGGCGTCCCAGCGGTACGGATCGCTGGGCGCCGGAGTCCTGTGCCGCGAGCAGGCGGGCGAGGAACTCGTCGAACGAGTCGTTGCCGCCGGTCGGGCCGAACGTTGCTGGCAAAGGGACCTCCTGGGAACTTGAGTGCCTTCGACTCAATGCAACGCAGGAGGGACCGGGTCATTCCCGGTCGTGGAAGAAACTTGCGGCGACCCGGCTCAGGTCCGTGCGATCGGTGCTGCGGTCGCCTCGGTGATGCGCACGAGGTCCGCCGGGGACACCTCGATGTCGAAGCCGCGGCGCCCGCCGGACACGAAGATGCTCGCGTAGGACAGCGCCGACTCGTCCACCACGGTCGGCAGCTTCGTCTTCTGCCCGACCGGGCTGATCCCGCCCACCACGTAGCCCGTGCGCTTCTCGGCGAGGGCCGGGTCCGCGAGCGTCGCCTTCTTCCCGCCGACGGCAGCCGCGATCGCCTTGAGGTCGAGCCGGTTCGCCACCGGGACGATCGCCACGGCCAGGGCACCGTCGACCGACACCACGAGGGTCTTGAACACCTGCTCCTCGCGGAGCCCGAGGGCGGCCGCGGCCTCCTCGCCGAAGTTCGTGGCGGTCTCGTGGTGCTCGTACACGTGCGGCGTGTACGCGACCCCTGCCCGCTCGAGGGCGGCGGTCGCTGGGGTGCTCGGCGAACCTGCGGTCATGGGCACGATCCTGCCGTGACCAGCCACTTCCCCCACGACGGCGCGCGGGCGTTACCCTGAACGGACCATGACCGTCGTCGAACTCCTGCTGCGCGCCACCGCCGCGCTGGTGCTCGGCGACCCCTCGGCCGGCGCCGTCCCGCTCCTCGCGGTCGCCGCGCTCGGGCTCACGGCCGTGGCGGTCGCGGTGCTGGTCGCCGGCGTCCTCGCGATCGTCCTCGGCCTGGTGTCGGTCAGGTCGCTGTCGTCGCGCGCCCGGGCCGACCTCGTGACGCGGATCGCATGGAGCCACCCGGACGCCGACGGGCACGCCCGACCCCGGGCACCGGGAGCCGTCGCCTGAGGCCCTGACCACCGACCGGTGGACGGGCCGTACACGCGACCCCTCCCACCGAACCGATCGGAACGTCATGGACCTCACCACCCTGCCCCTCGTCGGGCCGCTGCTGCACGGCGGCGCCGACCTCCTCGCCGCGACCACCGCGGCGCTCTCCCCCGTCGCCGGAGGGCTCGCCGCCGCCGTCGCAGTCGTGCTGCTCACCCTCGTGGTCCGGGCCGTGCTCGTCCCGCTCGCCGTGCTCCAGGTCCGCGCGGAACGGGACCGCCGACGCCTCGCCCCGCAGATCGCCGCGCTCCGGAAGCGCCACGCGAAGGACGCCGAACGGCTGCAGCGTGCGATGCAGGAGCTGTACACGAACGAGAAGGTCTCGCCGCTCGCCGGGTGCCTGCCGGTCCTCGCCCAGGCACCGGTGCTGTCGCTCGTGTACACGCTGTTCACGCACGCCTCGATCGACGGCACGGTGAACACCCTGCTGACAGCAACGCTCGCGGGCGTCCCCCTCGGGCACTCGCTCGTGGTCGTCGTGACCTCGCCGCTCTGGTGGCACGCGTGGGTCGTGGTGCTCCTGCTCGCCGTGCTCGCCCTCGTGGTCGAGCTCACCCGGCGGGGGAACCTGCGGTGGAACCCGGCGGCGGTGCCGGACGCCGCGGTGCCGGGAGCGGGTGCGACGGCGGCGATCGGCCGGTGGGCACCGTTCGTCACGGTGGTGTTCGCCGCGATCGCGCCCCTGGCCGCCGCGCTCTACGTCGTCACGAGTGCCGCCTGGACGCTCGGGGAACGTGCGGTGCTGCGGCGCGTGCTCGCCTGACGTCGCGGTCGGGCGGCGGGCGTGTCAGCCGCCCTGACCCTCCTGCTGCGGGCCCTGGTCGACGGGGTCGTACTCGGTGCCGCGTCCCTGCTCCTCGTCCGGCAGGGGGACGTGCCGCTCGGTGCCCGTCCCGCCCGGGCTCGTCGCGACGTAGTCGGCCTCCCCGGACTGCGTGTCGTGGCTCAGCGGCTCGAGGGTCTCGGGGTCGGGATCGTGCTTGTCGCTCATGATCCCCGTCTACGCCCCGCGAACTGGGTGCGCGCCCGCACGGCGCCGGTGGGACGATGGGCGGACAGTGCGACCGGACCGGGAGTGCGCATGGCCGACGACGACGTGGCAGCAGAACGAGCACGGCTCGAGGCGCTCGCATGGGGTGGTGCCGCGTCCGAGACCGACGCGGCCGCAGCGCGGCTGGCCCTCGAGCGGCTCGGCCGAGGACGGCGCGGTCCAGGAGGCGCGGCTCCCGTCTCCCCGAAGGCCCGGTCGACGGGACGGTCGCGTCCGACTTCCGCGGCCGGCTCCGACCGGGCCGTCACGTCCGGCACGACGAGCCCGTTCCACACCGGCGGTGCGCGGCCCCTCGCCGGTTCCTCCGGAGCCGTCGCCGACCGGGTCACGACGCCGGCACCGGGTCCGGTCTCGGTGCCGTCGACACCGGGGCCGCGGACACCGGACGCGGGACCACCGGGCGCGGCCGCCGCCGAGGGTGGGCCGGGCCCGGTCGACCGGTCGGCGACCGACGACACGAGCCCGGTCCCCGACGGACCGGACCACGGGGCGGGGACCGGCCACGGGACGGAGCCGGGCGACCGTGGCGGAGGCGGATCGCGCCTCCTGGACCGCATCGACGCCTGGCGGACGCGAGCCGCACGGGTGCTCTGGACCACCCGGCCGCGCGTCTGGATCGGGCTGGGCGTCGCGGCGGCCGTCGGCGTGGCGTTCGCGGCGGGGACGGTGGTCGGGACCTCGAGGCCGGACCCGGCGGCGGCGCCGAGCGTGACGCCGAGTGCCGGGACGATCACGCTCGAGGACCTGCTGGACGCGCCGCAGACCTACGCCGACCAGCTGCCGGGACCGGTCGAGGCGCCGGTCACGCTCCGGACGACGCGGCTCATCTTCACGAACCGTGCGCTCGACGGCGGCTCGTTCGAGACCCCCTGGAGCGTGTGGGCCGGCGTCGGGACGGACCGGTCGACGATCTGCCTCGTCGCGACGGCGAACCGGCTGGAGTCGACGTCCGCGTGCTACCCGCGGCAGGACGCGCTGCACGGGTCGGTCTCGCTGTCGGCGCAGTCGATGAGCGGCACGCTGACGCTGAGCCTCCGGGGCGGTGGGGTGCAGGGCACCGTGACGAACGAGAACTGATCGGGAATGTCTCGGCACTGACGGCGTTGGAGCGCTCCTAGGACTTTCTCGGCGAAGGCCCTCGCATCTCCTCGCTGCAGCGTGCAACACTGGAAGAGCGCACTCGCCGTGGAGTCGTACCCACAATCCACACACCACAGCGAGCGCGCATCGTCGGCCGGCACCGTCCGGTCCGGTCGTCGTCACGTCGACACCGACGCGCGCTCCGCCGTTCCCCGGAGGAGGTCAGCATCGTGTCCACCAACACCACCACCTCGGCCGTGTCGACGAACACGCGGCCGATCACCGTCACCACGCAGTCGATCGTCGGCATCGCCGTGCTCGGGCTCGCGACGTTCTTCGCGATCACGACCGAGCTCATGCCGGTCGGGCTGCTCGGCACCATGAGCGCCGACCTCGGCGTCTCCGAGTCGACCATGGGCATCGTCGTGACGGTGTACGCCGCCGCCGTGGCGATCCTCGCGCTGCCGCTCACGTCCTTCACCGCCCGGCTCCCCCGCAAGACCGTCCTCGTGGCGACGCTCATCGGCTACACGGTGTCGAACGTGATGATCGCGCTCGCGCCGTCCTTCGCGGTGGTCTGCGCCGGACGCATCGTCGGCGGTGTCGCGCACGCGCTCTTCTTCTCGGTCGCCTCGGCCTACGCGACGCGCATCGTGCCGCCGCGTCTCGCCGGTCGCGCGATCGCGTTCGTGTACTCCGGCAGCTCGCTCGGCTTCGTCATCGGCGTGCCCGTGGCGACCTGGGTCGCGCAGTCGATCGGGTGGCGCCCGGCCGTCGGTGCCGTCGCCGTCGCCGCAGCGGCACTGGCCGTCGTCGCGCTCCTGTTCCTGCCGAGCGTCCGCGGCGCATCGTCGCCGCACATCGGATCCCCGAAGGCCTGGGCCCGCACCGGACTGCTCTCCGTCGTGATCGCCGACCTGCTGCTCTTCGCCGGGCACTACGTCGTCTACACGTACATCGGGCCCTACGCGATCGACGCCGGGCTCGACGCCGACATGGTGAGCGGTGCGCTGCTCGTCCTCGGCGGCACGGGTGTCGTCGGTCTCTGGCTCGCCGGCATGTTCGTCGACCGGGCTCCGCGGCAGACGCTCATCGCAGCCGTCGCCGTGATGGCAGCGGCCTTCGCGGTGCTGCCGTTCGTGCACGGGTCGCTGCTCGGCACGATGGTCGTCGCCGGTGTGTGGATGGCCGCGAACGGCACCACCGGCACGCTCTTCATGGCCGCGGCGATCCGCTCCGGCGGTGTCTCGCCCGACATCGCGGGTGCGCTCATCAACGGTGCGTCGAACATCGGCATCGCCGGCGGCGCGGCCATCG
The DNA here is from genome assembly GCF_001865105.1 of Curtobacterium sp. MCBA15_016. Taxonomy (NCBI): domain Bacteria; kingdom Bacillati; phylum Actinomycetota; class Actinomycetes; order Micrococcales; family Microbacteriaceae; genus Curtobacterium; species Curtobacterium sp. MCBA15_016. The sequence continues at coordinate 86,226 of NZ_MJGR01000005.1, read as the reverse complement.
GCGGCCAGGCACTCGGGGTCGTCGGGCTGCAGTTCATGCCGTTCGCCGGGGCCGTCGTGCTGGTCGGGTCGCTCGGCGTCGTGATCGCGGCGCGTCGGGGCTTCCCGGTGCACACGCACAACCAGGAGCACCTGTCGACCTCGTCGATCGAGGCGATCACGTCGTCGCTCGCGGTCGTCACGACCTCGGTGCCGGTGGTGTCGCGGGCGATCCAGACCCTGACGGGGTCGGTCGCGGTGGCGACGGGGTCGGTGCCGACGCGTCGGCGGCGCTGAGGCGGCCCGCACGCACGACGGGGCGGGACCGGCAGCGCCGGCCCCGCCCCGTCGTCGTGCGGTCAGTCCTGCAGGTGCGACGTGCGGCGGCGGTTGCGCACCGCCCGGAACGTCAAGAGCCCGCCGCCGAGCAGCACGAGCACGCCCGCCGCGATGAGCCCCGGCGTCAGGTCGGCGCCCGTGTACGCCAGCGCGCCGCCGGTGGTCGATCCGCCACCGGACGAGATCGGCGTCGTGCCGGAACCGCCGCCGGGGGTCGGAGCCGGAGCGGGAGCCGACGGCGTGGGCGTCGGGGTCGGGGTCACGACGGCGGCCGGGACCGTGATCGCCAGCGCCGCGGCCGAACCGCTCGCGGGCGTGGTGATCGTCACCGGGTCCGCGCCGTCGACCTCGACGGTGTACTCCGTCTCGGGCGCGAGGCCGGTGAGGTCGAACGTCCCGTCCGTGCCCGTGGTGGTCCGGACGGGGTCACCGGCCTCCGGGTCGGTCGGGGTCGCGACGACGTCGACGCCCGCGGCCGGGTCGCCGTTCGTGTCGGTGACCGTGCCGGGCTGGTCCGTGGTCGTGACGACCGGCGCCGCGGGCGTCGCGAACGGCAGGTCCGACTCCGCGCTCGCGCCACCGGCGACGGTGACCCCGGTGTTCTGGGTCGGGCCGGTCGCGCCGGGCTCCGGGACGGTGGTGCGGACGGCGTAGGTGCCGGCCGCGGTGTGGAACGTGTAGCGGCCCGAGGCATCCGTGGTGGTCGAGGCCACGACGGTGGTGCCCTGCAGCAGCTCCACGACCTGACCGGCCGCGACGGGAGCGCCGTCGAGGCTGACGACACCGGTGACGGTCGCGATGACCGCGGCGGGTGCCTCGATCGGGTCGAGCGCGGTGGGGTCGCCACCGGCCGGTCCGGTCGTGATCGTCGTCGGGTCCTCGTCGCCGACCGAGACACCGAGGTCGGTGCCGGCGGGCAGGTCGGAACCGGTGTAGACGCCGTCGCTGTTCGTCGTCGTGTTGACGAGTTCCTCGCCGTCGGACGGGTCGACGATCACCACGGGGACGTTCGACACCGGGTTGCCGTCGGCGTCGGTCACGGTGCCGATGACCGAGGTGGTGCCCTGTGGTGCGGTGAACGGGAAGTCCACGACCTGGTCGGCACCGCCCGGGACCGTGTTGAGGGACGTCGTCGCCGACGGGGTGCCGTCGGCGTTCGGCGGCGGCGTGATCGTCACGGTGTAGCCGCCGATGACCGGGAGCTCCGGGAACGAGTAGGTGCCGTCGGCGCCCGTGGTCGTCGTGTAGAGCGTGCCGCGGGGTGCCTGCACCGTGACGGTCGCGCCGGGGATCGGGGTGTCGTCGAGCGTCGCGGTGCCGGTGATCGCCGCCGTGCGGTTGGCGAACCAGGTCTGGTAGACGGGGAACCCGCTGCGCTGCTGGTAGGTGATCGTCAGGGTCTCGAGCGGGACGGTCGGCGTGAACCAGGCCGTCGCGCCGGAGGTGTCGTTGGCGGCCGCGTTCCCCGTCAGGGTCCGGGTCGCGGCGTCCCACGTGGGGGTGTCCTGGCCGGCCGGGACTCCACCCGGATCGGCCGGGCAGCTCCATCCGCCGGCGGAGACGGACGAGCACGAGTTGTACGAGCTCTGGTAGCCGAGCTGTGCCGCGGTCGCCGCCGCGCCGCCCTGGACGGTCGCGGAGATCGTCGCCTGGTCGGCGTCGACGTCACCGAGGACGAAGGACCAGCTGCCGTTGCCCGGGGTCGCACCGTCGAAGGTGTAGGTCGTGGTCGACGCTGCCGACGCGGTCGGCGAGTCGGCGTTCGGGCGCTGGTTGATGTAGGTGTTCCCGCGGCTCGAGCCGTACACCGCGCCCGGCCCCGTCGACGGCCCCTGCCAGGTCGAGGCACCGCTGATCACGGTGGACTGCCGTGAGTTCGACGTGAACGTCGTCGCCGGGAACCCCGGCAGAGTCATCGTGCCCGTGTAGGCCTTGCTCGACCCGCTGACGGTGAACGTGCCCCAGTGGCCGGCCGGCGCGGCGGACGCGCTCGTGGTGCCCCCGATCGCCAGACCCGCTCCGAGCACGATCCCGGTCAGCCCTGCGGTGACTGCGCGCCAACGCCGCATGTGGAACTCCCCTGTTTCGGCGCCGCCTCACCACGACGCTCGCTCAGGTTATCCAGCGACCGCGAAGTCCGTCCACACCGAGACGTGTTCGTGACACGACCCCGGAGCCGGTCACTCCGCGGTCAGCCGGTCCAGCGCCGCGACCTGTCCCGCGACGACCATCGACCGCGCCTCGTCGATCGGGACCCAGCGTGCGTCGTCGACCTCCGGCACCTCGACGAACCGTCCGGAGCCCCGCGGCAGCTCGATCCGCGCCGTGTTCGACCGCACCCGATCGACCGAGAAGCCCGGGGCGTCGACCGCGAACACCCGCACGCGCTTGCCGGACGCCTGCCGCACCTCGCCGAGGTCGGTCACCGGTCCGTCCGGTGCGGCGACCCCGATCTCCTCGGCGAACTCGCGCCGTGCGGTGTCGAGCGGGTCCTCGTCCCGCTCGACGATCCCCTTCGGGATCGACCACGCGCGCGGGCGGTTCCGCCAGAACGGCCCGCCCATGTGCGCGATCCAGACCTGCACGCCGGCGTCGTCGGCCCGGTACAGCAGGAGTCCAGCGCTCAACACCACAGCGCGAGGCTACACAGCGGGCAACGGCGACACAGCGGGCAGCGGCGACACAGCGGGCAACGGGAGTAGTTTGCAGCGCAAGGAGCGCCATGGCGACGCCCCCGGAGGACCCCGGACGAGGAGGTCGATCGGGATGGACGAACGGTGGACGACGGTCACACTGGCCGCCGACGCGGCGAAGCCGCACGAGGAAGCCCTGCACTGGGTCACGTCCCGGGTCGGCACGGGCATCGAACGCATCCGGGTCATCGGCGTGGACCCGGCGATCGAAGGGCGCACCGGACCGGACGGCAAGCGCGTGGCCGACGCCCTGGCGGACGCTGCCCGCACGGCGATGCCCGACGTCCGGGTCGAGGTGCGTCGGCACGCCGGGCCCTTCGCCGCGGCACTCGTCGAGGAGTCGGACGGTGGCGACCTGCTCGTCGTCGGGACCTTCCGCGGCCGGCGCGGTTCGACGGCGGGTGGGGACCCGGCCCGGGTCGCCGAACGTGCAGCGGTGCCGACGGTCGTCGTGCCGGAGGGACCGCACCCGATCGACGGCGACGTCGTCCTCGCGGTCGAGGAGCCGATCGACGAACGCGCCCTCGCGATCGCCGTCGACGAGGCGCGCCGACTCCACCGTCGCGTGACGCTCCTGCGTGCCTGGGAGATGCCGGTGCTGACCCGCACGGGCCTCACGGACTTCGCCGAGGACCCGATGCGGTGGCGCACCCGGAACGCCGAGCTGCTGCAGCGGGTCACGACGGACCTGACCGCTCGGTACCCCGGCGTCCGGTTCCACCCGCTGCTCGTCGAGGGGCACCCGGGGCACGCGATCGCCGCGCACACCCGCCGTGCCTCGCTCGTCGTGCTCGGCCTCGGGCACGTGACGGCGCTCTCGGGGTCGGTGCTGCACGACGTCCTGCGGGAGACGGCGTCGCCGGTGTGCGTGGTCCCCCGGGCGGCGCACGGCGCACACGACGTCGGCAGCGCGGAGGTCCCCGCCGCGACCGGTCAGCCGGCGAGGTCGCGCGCGGCGGCCGCCACGCGCTTCGTGAGGTAGGCGACGCCCCGCGTGTTCGGGTGCAGGGCTCCCGGCTCGAGGTCGATCCGCCGCAGGTCGCCGGTGCCGTCGAGCGAGACGCCCGACACGTAGGGCTTCTTCGTCGCGCACGCCGAGTGCGCCTGGGTGGACGAGAACACGTCGACGAACCGGACCCCGGCTGCTCGTGCCGCCGACGCCGAGACGTCGTTCAGCGCCTCCTGCACGCCGTGCAGGTACCGCACGTCGGTGTTCGTGAACGGGTACGAGTTCGTCGGGAACGATCCCGCGAGCGTCCCGAGGTCGAGGGCGGACCGGAAGCAGCCGCCCTTCGGCGTGTGGTCGGCGTCCGGGAAGATCGCCGGGTACCCGAGGAAGAGGATCGTCGCGTTCGGCGCGGCTTCCTTGACCGTGGCGAGGGTGTCGGCGATGCCGAGGGCGACGCGGGACTCGATCTTCGTGCCGAGCAGGTCCTCGCCGTCGGTCACGAGCGTGCTCCGGCAGGACGGTGCGTCGCGTCCGGAGAACACCGGGCCCTTCGCCGAGAGCGCGAGGCAGGACGCCGCCGTGCCGAAGAGGTCGGCGTCGTTCCCGCCGATCGTCAGCGTCACCAGGCGGGTGCGTTCGGACAGCGACCGGATCTGCGGGGGCACGCCCTTGAACTGGAAGCCGCTCGTGACGTCGTCGCTCGTGGCGCCGCCGCACGTGACGTCGGTGAGGGCGAGCCCGAAGCGCGCGGCGATGCGGTGCGGGTAGTCCTGGGCGGACTGCCCGCACGCACTCGTCGGCAGGTGCGTCGGGTCGGACAGCCCGTACCCGGCGGAGTACGAGTCGCCGAGCGCGACGTACTCGCTGCCCGGCGGGATGTCCGCGAGCGTCTCCGCCGGCACACCGGTCACCGGGTAGGGCTGCGGGACCGGCCACATCGGTGCAGCCGACGCCGCACCACCACCCGCGACCGATCCGGCGAGCACGACGAAGGCCGCCACCACGGCGAGCAGCGTCGAGCGGACGGAGCGGAGCAGGTTCGGCCTCCAGGGACGGGTCGGACGGACCAGGCTAACCGGTCGACCCGGCTGCCGCGGTCAGCGACGGACCGGGCGCCGCGGTCAGCGACGACCCAGGCGCCGCTCTCCCCCGCTGCCGGTGCGGTACTCGAGCCCGTAGTGCTGGTAGACCTCCGGTTCGAGCGACGCGTCGAGCTCGCCGTCGGTCGCGATCGTCGGCGCGGCCTTGATGGTCTTCTTCGGGTACGCGACACGCAGGTGCTTCGGCGCGACGAGGGCTCCGGTCAGGGGCACGAACAGGAGCTTCTGGAAGCCGACCATCCCCGTGGTCACCGCGCCGAAGGCGGGCTCGGACGTCGCGGTGTCGTAGTAGATGCTCTCGAGCGTCCCGACCTTGTCGTCCGCCTCGTCGACGACCGGCAGGCCGATCCAGTCCCGGATGTTCGCGGCTTCGAACACGTGCGCCTCCTCGCGAGCACCCGGCGCGTCCGGGTCGCTCGCCGTCGACGCTACCGGGCCGCGGACGGGTCGGTCACGCCGAGCGAGTCCACCGCGGCGAGCACGTCGTCGGGCCCGATGGCGAGCAGCGCGGGGTCCGGGTCCTCGGCGAAGACGTCGCCGCGCCGCACCGAGGCGTCGGTGAGGACGACGTGCGGACCGGAGGCCGGCGGCCCCCAGGCCTCCGGCGGCGCCGGACCGAAGACGACCACCGACGGGACGCCGTAGGCGGACGCGAGGTGCGCGGCACCGGTGTCGACCGTCACGACGAGCCGTGCGGCCGCGATCACGCCCGCGAAGTCCAGCAGTGCGAGCACGCCGGCCAGGACCGCCCCCGGCGCCAGCCCGGCCGCCTGCGCGACGGCGGCGGCGCGCTCGACGTCGTCCGCGCCTCCCGTCAGCACCACGTCGAGGCCGCGCTCGCGCAGTCCGCGCACCACGGCGGCGAAGCGGTCCGTCGGCCAGTGCCGCGCACCGTGGAACGCGCCGACGTGCACGACCGCGGCACCCTCGGCGACCGGCGGCGCGTCGGGACGGGCGATCGCGACGTCGTCGGGGTCGGCCTCGATCCCGTGCCACCGGAGCAGCTCGGCCCAGCGGTCGCGCTCGTGCACCGCGTCGGGCCACTCCGGTCCGTCGAAGCCGTTCGTGGGGTCGGCGTGGCCGATCACCCGACGGGCACCGAGCGCGGCGACGAGGTCGGACGACTCCGGCCCGGCGCCGTGCAGGTTCACGGCCACGTCGACCGCGCCCGCGGGTGCGCCGATCGGGTGGTCCAGACCGTGCTGGGCGAGGTGCACGTCCACGTCGGGCACGAGCTCCACGACGGGCGCCAGCCAGGCCGTCGTCGCGAGCGAGATCCGGTGGTCCGGGAAGGCGCGGCGCAGCGCGTGCAGTGCGGGCACGGCGACGAGCAGGTCGCCGAGCTTGATGGCGCGGAGCACGAGCAGCTCGGGGCGCCCGTCGGACGGGGGCAGGGTGTCGACGGCGGTCACCGCGCCGACGCTAGACGGACGCCGCCGCCCGCCCGTCCGGGAACGCGTTCCGCGGCTGTTCCTGAACCCGTCACCGGCCCGCGGTCGGTACGTCAGGAGCATGGCCCTCGCTCCGGACCGCACCGTGCGCGGTCTCCTCTTCGACCGGGACGACACGCTCGTCATCGACGTCCCGTACAACGCCGACCCGCACCGGGTGGTGCCCGTCCCCGGCGCGCGTCGAGCAGTGGCACGTGCCCGCGCAGCCGGTCTGGCGCTCGGGGTCGTCACGAACCAGTCGGTGATCGCGAAGGGGATGGCGACGCGCGAGCAGGTCGACGCCACGAACGCCCGGGTGGACGAACTCGTCGGACCCTTCGACGTGTGGTGCGTCTGCCCGCACGACGCCGACGACGACTGCGCGTGCCGGAAGCCGCGGCCCGGGATGGTCCTCGACGCGGCCGGACGTCTCGGCCTCGACCCGTCCGAGCTCGTGGTCGTCGGCGACATCGGCGCGGACGTCGGCGCCGCTCTGGCCGCGGGCGCCCAGGCCGTCCTGGTCCCGACGCCGCGCACCCGGCAGGAGGAGGTCGACGCCGCGCCGACGGTCGCGGCGACGATCGAGGACGCCGTGGCGCTCGTCCTCGACCACGTGCGGGCGGTGCGGTCGTGAGGACCGGACCCCGGGTCCTCGTCGTCCGGCTCGACTCGTTCGGCGACGTCCTCGTCGCCGGGCCCGCCGTCCGGGCCGTGGCCGCCGGCGCGTCCCACGTGACGATGCTGTGCGGGCCGCAGGGTGCGCCCGCCGCGGACCTGCTGCCCGGCGTGGACCGGGTCCGGGTCTGGGCGGCGCCGTGGGTCACCGAGACCGCCCGCCCGATCGACGACGCACTGCTCGCCGACTTCCGCGCCCTGGTCGCCGAGGAGGCGCCGGACGAGGCCGTGGTCCTCACCTCGTTCCACCAGTCGCCGCTGCCGGTCGCGCTGCTGCTCCGCCTCGCGGGCGTCCGTCGCGTCTCCGGCGCGAGCGTCGACCACCCCGGTTCACTGCTCGACGTGCGGCTCCGACCCGGCGAGGACCTCCCCGAGGACGTCCCGGAACCCGAGCGCGCCCTCCGCATCGTCGAGGCCGCCGGGTTCCGACTGCCGTCGGGTGCGTCCAGGAGGCTCGGCGTGCGTCTCGACGTCGCCCCGCCTGCCGAGGTGGCCGGGCTGGACCGGTACGTGGTCGTGCACCCAGGCGCGAGCGTCCCGGCCCGCGCCTGGCCGGAGGACCGTCACCGGGCCCTCGTCGCCGCGTACGCGGCGGAGGGCACCGCCGTCGTCGTCACGGGCTCGCCGGGCGAGCGCGCCCTGACGGCGCGGGTCGCCGGCGACACCGCGATCGACCTCGGCGGACGCACCACGCCGGCCGAGCTCGCGGCGGTCCTGGCCGGTGCCGAGGTCGTCGTCGTGGGCAACACGGGGCCGGCGCACCTCGCCGCAGCGGTGGGCGTGCCGATCGTCAGCCTGTTCTCGCCGGTGGTCCCGGCGGTCAAGTGGGCGCCGGACGCACCGTTCGTCGAACTGCTCGGCGACCAGGGGGCTCCGTGTCGCCTCAGCCGAGCCCGAGCGTGCCCGGTGCCGGGGCACCCGTGCCTGTCCTCCGTGCGCATCGAGGACGTCCTCCAAGCGCACCGGAGGCTACTCGACCGCGCTTCCCGGATGGTCCGGAGAAGTCTGCGGAGCACGCCAGAAGGTGCTGCGTAGCTTCCGCACTGCTCCTCCTCCTCTTCTCCTCGTCCCGACCGGAAGGCCCCGCATGCGGATCCTCGTGTGGCACGTGCACGGCGGCTGGATGGACGCCTTCGTCCGCGGCCAGCACGAGTACCTCGTCCCGACCACGCCCGCCCGGGACGCCTGGGGGCTCGGCCGTGCCGACCGCGCCTGGCCGGCCTCCGTCGTCGAGATCGACCCGGCCGACGTCGCCGACGCCGAGGTCGACGTCGTGGTGCTGCAGCGGCCCGAGGAACTCGACGAGGCGCGCCGGCTGCTCGGCGGGCGCGAGGTCCCGATGGTGTTCGTCGAGCACAACGCGCCCCGTGTGGACGTGCCGAACAGCCGCCACCCGCTGCGGGACCGCGACGACGTCACCATCGCCCACGTCACGCACTGGAACGCGCTCATGTGGGACTGCGGGACGACGCGGACCACGGTCGTCGAGCACGGCGTCGTCGACCCCGGGCCCCGGTACACCGGCACGCTCGACCGACTCGGCGTCGTCATCAACGAACCCGTGCGCCGCGGCCGCGTCGTCGGGACCGACCTGCTCCCCCGCTTCGCCGCGGTCGCACCGGTCGACGTCTGGGGCATGGGCACCGAGCGCCTGCCCGAACTCGGCTTCGGCGACCGTGTGGTCGCCCGCGGCGACGTGCCCGCCGACCCGATGCACGCCGCCCTCGCCGAGCGCCGGGCGTACGTGCACCCGAACCGGTGGACGTCCCTCGGCCTGTCGCTCATCGAGGCGATGCACCTGGCGATGCCGGTCCTGGTCCTGGCGACGACGGACGCGGCCCGCACGGTCCCGGCCGAGGCGGGCGCGATCGCGACGGACGTCGAGCAGCTGGTCCGCGCCTCCAGGACCCTGCTCGAGGACCCGGACGAAGCGCGCCGACGGGGCGCCGTCGCCCGCGAGGCTGTGCTCGCGCGGCATGCACTCGGCCGCTTCACCGCGGACTGGGACGACCTGCTCGACGACGCCGTGACGCGCGCCGTGACGCGGAACCGCACGGCCTCCGCCGCGCTGGAAGGGAGTGCGCGATGAGGATCGCGATGGTGTCCGAGCACGCGAGTCCGCTCGCGGTCCTCGGCGGGGTCGACGCCGGCGGGCAGAACGTGCACGTCGCCGAACTGTCGGGCGCGCTCGCGGACCGCGGGCACCGGGTGACGGTGTACACGCGACGCGACGACGCCGACCAGCCCGTGCGCGTCCTGCTCCGCCCGGGCGTCGAGGTCGTGCACGTCGATGCCGGGCCCGCGCGGGCGGTCCCGAAGGACGACCTCTTCCCGTACATGGGGACCTTCGCGTCGGTGCTCGCCGCGGAGTGGTTCGTCGACCGGCCCGACGTCGTGCACGCGCACTTCTGGATGTCCGGGCACGCGGCCCTCGAAGCCGTCGCCCAGGTCCAGGCGCGCACCGGCGGCGTCCGCATCCCGGTCGTCCAGACCTTCCACGCGCTCGGGGTCGTGAAGCGCCGACACCAGGGCGCTGCCGACACGAGCCCGGCCGAGCGCGAGTGGCTCGAGCCCGCGGTGGGCCGCAGCGCCGACCAGGTCGTGGCGACGTGCTCGGACGAGGCGTTCGAGCTGAAGGCGCTCGGTGTCCCGCTGCACCGCATCTCCGTGGTGCCCTGCGGCGTCGACGTGTCGCTGTTCCGACCCGAGGGCGCCGGTCTCCCCGTGGAGGAGCGCGGCCGTGCCGCCCGGATCCTCACGGCGTCGCGGCTCGTCCGGCGCAAGGGCGTCGGGACCACCATCGCCGCACTCGCCGCGCTCGTGCACGAGGGCCGCGACGTCGAACTCGTCGTCGTCGGCGGTGCCGGGGTCGCCGGCGCCGACCTCCCGGACGACCCGGAGTACCAGCGCCTCGACGCGCTCGCGCGGTCCCTCGGTGTCCGCGACCACGTCACCTTCCGGGGCCAGCTCGGACAGCACGACATGCCGGCGGTCTACCGCAGCGCGGACGTCGTCGTCTGCGCGCCCTGGTACGAGCCGTTCGGGATCGTCCCGCTCGAGGCGATGGCGTGCGGACGCCCGGTCGTCGCGTCGAGCGTCGGGGGACTGATCGACACCGTCGTCGAGGACGCCACCGGGCTGCACGTGCCCCCGCGCGACGAGCACGCCGTCGCCGCGGCCGTCGGCGGTCTGCTCGACGACCCCGACCGACGGGCGCAGTACGGACGGGCCGGCCGCGAGCGTGCCGAGTCGCGCTACACGTGGCAGAAGGTCGCGGCGGACAGCGAGCGGGTCTACGGGCGGCTGCTCGCCGGCAGCCGGTCGGTCGCCGCCCCGGTCCCCGACGCCCTCGCCCCCGACGCCCTCGCCCCGATCGACACCGAGCCCCGCGGTCCACGGGCCGGACGGGCCGCCCGCTCCACCCAGTCCACCGAGAGGACGGCACGATGACCATCGACCAACGCACGGGGACCGTCGACGAGCGCACGAGCGCCAGTGCGCGGATCGTGCTCGACCACGTGGCGGCCTCGGTCCCCGTGGTCGCGTCGCTCGTCGACCACGGCGACCACATCGGTGCATGGGCGGACGACATCGCCGCGCGGCTCGTCGCCGGCCGTCGGTTGCTCGCCGCGGGGAACGGCGGGTCGGCGGCCGAGGCGCAGCACCTCACGTCCGAGCTGACCGGTCGCTTCGACGGGGACCGCCCGGCGTACTCGGCGATCTCCCTGCACGCCGAGTCCTCCGCCGTGACGGCCATCGGGAACGACTACGGCTTCGACGAGGTCTTCGCCCGACAGGTCTCGGCGCACGCACGGGCCGGCGACGTCCTCGTCCTGCTGAGCACGAGCGGCCGGAGCCCGAACCTGCTCCGCGCCGCCGAGGCCGCCCGCGCCGTCGGGGCCCGGACGATCGCGATGACCGGGCCGCGGCCGAACCCGCTCGCCGAGGCGGTCGACGACGCGATCTGCATCGACGGGCCCTCCGCGAACGTGCAGGAGGCGCAGCTCGTCCTCGTGCACGCGCTGTGCCGGGCGATGGAACCGGCGCTCCGCCGCGGGGCACGGCGATGACCGGGCCGCACGGCAACCCCACCGGGCCGCACGGGAACCCCACCGAGCCGCACGGGTCCGCGACCGCGCCGCGGCTCCGCATCGCCGTCGTCGGGGACACCCTGCTCGACGTCGACGTCTCCGGCACGAGCGAGCGCCTCAGCCCGGACGCGCCCGTGCCCGTCGTCGACGTCCGCACCGACGACCGCCGTGCAGGCGGCGCCGGCCTCGTGGCGACGATGCTCGCGCGCGACGGCCACGACGTGACCCTCGTCACCGTGCTCTCCGACGACTCCAGGGGACCGGAGATCCGCAGCCTGCTCCCGGACGTCACCGTCGTCGCGGGCCCGTCCGGAGCGCCCACGCCCGTGAAGACCCGCGTGCGCGTCGTCGACCACGCGCTCGTGCGGATCGACGAGGGGTGCGGCACCCCGCCCGTCCCGGACGTCACCGACGCGATGACCACCGCCCTCGACGGGGTCGACGCCGTCGTGGTCGCCGACTACGGCCGCGGGGTCGCCGCCGCCCCGACCATGCGGGAGGCCCTCGCCCGCGCGGCCCGGAGCACCCCCGTCGTCTGGGACCCGCACCCGAAGGGCGCCGCCCCGGTCGCCGGGGTCGCGGTCGTGACCCCGAACTCCACCGAGGCGCGCCGGTTCACCGCCGACGCGGTCGTGGCGCCCCACGCCGGCGCGGGCAGCGCCGGCAGCGCGGACGTCACCTTCGCCACCGCGGCAGCGGCCCACCTGGTCGCCACGTGGCGCGTCGACGCCGTCGCCGTGACGCTCGGCGACCGCGGCGCGCTCGTCGCGAGCAGCAGGGACGGCAACCGCTTCGTCCCGGCACCCTCCGTCACCGCAGGCGACCCCTGCGGTGCGGGCGACCGTCTCGCCGCCGGTGTGGCCGTCGCCCTCGCCTCGGGAGCCGACGTCGCCGAGGCCGTCACCGCCGGGGTCACCGCCGCGTCCGAGTACCTCGCCGCGGGCGGCGTCACGGCGCTCTTCGCCCAGGAGGGTCCGGCCCCCGTGCGCGTCCCCGGCGCCGACCGCGACGCGATGCGCCTCGTGCACGACGTGCGGAACGCGGGCGGGACCGTGGTCGCCACGGGTGGCTGCTTCGACCTCCTGCACGCCGGGCACGCCCGCACGCTCTCGGCAGCCCGGGCACTCGGGGACTGCCTGGTCGTCTGCCTGAACTCCGACGACTCGGTCCGGGCGCTCAAGGGCCCCGACCGGCCGATCATGGGCCAGGACGACCGCGTCGAGCTGCTCCTCGCGCTGGACTGTGTCGACGCCGTCGTGGTCTTCGACGAGCACACGCCCGACGAGGCCCTGCGCCGCTTCCGTCCGGACGTCTGGGCGAAGGGCGGCGACTACACCGCGGCCGAGCTCCCGGAGTCGCACACCCTCGCCGAGTGGGGCGGCCGCGTCGTGACGGTCCCGTTCCACCCCGGCCGGTCGACCACGCGACTCGCGGCGGCCCTCGAACACGTCGGCTGAGCCGGCACGCCCCACCACCCCCACCACGGAAGGAAGTCCATGCCCGTCCCCACCACCCCCATCGGCCGCGTCCTCGTCACCGGCGGCGCCTCCGGCCTCGGGGCCGCGGTCGTCGCCGCGGTCACCGAGGCCGGCGGCACGCCGATCGTCCTCGACCTGCGGATCGATGCCGTCCCGGACGGCCTCGACGCCGTCGCGGTCGACGTCACCGACACCGAGGCGACCGAGCGAGCCGTCCGCGAGGCAGCGGAGCGGCACGGCGGCCTCGACGCCGTCGTGACCGCGGCGGGGATCGACAAGCCCGCACCGATCGGCGGCATCTCGTCCGGCGACTGGGAGCGGATCGTCGCCGTCAACCTGCTCGGCACGGCGGCCGTCGTCCGTGCGGCGCTGCCCGCGCTCGAGGCGTCGCACGGTCGCGTCGTCACGGTCTCCTCGTCGCTCGCCCTCCGCGGCGTCGGGGACGGCACCGCCTACTCGGCGTCGAAGTTCGGCGTCCGCGGGTTCTCGCAGGCCCTCGCCGCCGAGACCGGCGGCAGCGTCGGCGTCACGAACGTGATCCCGGCGGGCATGCGGACGAACTTCTTCGCCGACCGCACGGAGCAGTACAAGCCCGGGCCGGACGCGCAGCTCATCGAGCCGGAGTACGTCGCGAACGCGATCCTGTTCGCGCTCGCGCAGCCGGCCGGCTGCGAGATCCGCGAGCTGTCGATCATGCCGGCGACGGAGCCGAGTTGGCCGTAGACGCGACCGTCTGACGGACGGGAGGCGCGGTGCGGGCCCGCACCGCGCCTCCCGTCACGTGGTGCGGAGCAGGTCCGCGACGTCGTCGAGCACGGCCTGCGGCTCGACCTCGTCGACGTAGGACGGGTCGTGCGCGCAGCGCTCGGCCGTCCACCCGACCTGCGTCACGTCGACCCCGCACACGGGGCACCGCGTCACGTACGAGAGGTGGACGCGGTGTCGACCGCGGTCGAACGGACCGGCGTTCACCACGTTGCCGAACCAGAACACGCCCACCGTCGGGGTGCCCACGGCCACGGCGAGGTGCCGCGGGCCGGAGTCGTCGCCGACCATGACGTCCGCCGCCGCGAGGACCGCCGGGAGGTCGGTGAGCGGGAGCGCGCCGGTGCGGTCGTGCACTCGGTCCGCGGAGTCGGCGGGCAGCGCGGCCCGGATCGCTGCCGCAGCGGGCACGTCCGTGGCGTCACCGACGAGGACGACGTCGTCACCGGCGGTGAGCCGAGCCCGGGCGACGGCGGCGAACCGGTCCGGGCTCCAGCGGCGCCGTGGATCGGTGGCCCCCGGGTGGATCGCGACGAGCCGCCCGCTGCGGTCCGACGCGGTGCGGACGCCGAGCCGGTCGCGGACCGCCGCGCGCTCCTCGTCGGAGACGCGCACCCGCGGGTCGAGCGTCACCGGTGCGGCACCGGCGAGCGAGACGACCTCGAGGGCCCGGAGGACCTCGTGCTGGTAGTAGACGTAGCGGACCCAACGCTCCGTGACCTCGGCGTCCTCGGTGGCGGTGCCGACCGTGTGCCGGGCGCCGAGCCGGAGGAGGAACGGGTTCGAGTTCCGTCCGCCCCCGTGCAGCTGCACGGCGAGGTCGAAGCGCCCGGCGAGCCGCGACTCGAAGTCCGCGAGGGTCGGGGCACCCTCGCCGGAGTCCCGGACGCCCGGGACGACCGGCAGCTCCTCGAACGCGTGCACGGCGTCGGTCCGGCCGCGCAGCACCGCCGGGGCGGTCGGCGTGCCGAGCAGGGTGATGCGCGCGTCGGGGTACGCCGCTGCCAGGGCCTCGAGCGCCGGCACCGCGAAGAGCAGGTCGCCGAGGCCCCCGCCCCGGAGCACCCCGATCTCGCGGACGTCGTCGAACCGTTCTCCACCGTTGCCGATCAGTTGCACCCGTCCCGTCTACCGACCAGGGGCCGCCCGGACGTCCAGCAGCGGGCTCGGATGGACGAGAAACGCGATGCCGTGGGCGTGCCCAGCTTCCCGCGAGGACCGTCGGACCCCCGCCCGTCCCCCGGAAGGACACCATGACGATCGCTCCCCCCGCCACCGATGACATCGTGGTGGCCGACCCCGCCACCGGGACCCTCGCCTCGACGGTGCGCCGCGCCTCCGAGGAGGAGGTCCGCACCGCCGTCGCCCGTGCCCGCGCCGCGGCCCCGATTTGGGCCCGGACCGCACCGGCGGAGCGGGGTGCCCTGCTGCACCGCGCTGCCGAGCACGTCCGCGCGCACGCCCAGGAGCTGGCTGACCTGAACACCCGGGAGACCGGCAAGGTCCCCGGCGACGCGCTCGGCGGGGTCGAGGCCGGGGTCGGGACGCTCGTGCAGTACGCCGAGCTCGGACCCGTGCACCGCGGCGAGGCCCTGCGCGGCGCGTTCGGCGCTGCCGACTGGTCGGTGCCGCACCCCCGCGGCGTGGTGCTCGCGCTCACCCCGTGGAACGACCCGGTCGCCGTGGCGTGCGGGATCCTCGGCGCCGCGATCGTCACCGGCAACACGGTCGTGCACAAGGGCAGCGAGCGCTCCCCCGCGACGATCGCCCGCCTGAACGCCCTGCTCGCCGAGGTCCTGCCGGACGGCGTCCTCGTCGGGGTGGACGGCGACGGCGCGACGGGTGAACTGCTCCTCGCACAGGACGGCATCAACGTGTACGCGCACGTCGGCTCGACCGCGACCGGTGACCGGCTCTCCGAGGCTGCAGTGCGGACCCGTGCCCACGTCGTCCGGGAGAACGGCGGGAACGACGCGGTCGTCGTGGACGCCGACGTCGACCCGGTGTGGGCCGCCGCCCAGGTGGCCCTCGGCGCCTTCGCGAACACCGGTCAGATCTGCACGAGCGTCGAGCGGGTGTACGTGCACCGCGCGGTCGCCGAGCCGTTCGTGACCGCGCTCGTCGCCGAGGCCGAGCGGCGCACGTCCGCCCCGGCGGCGGAGTACGGGCCGCTCGTCGACGACCGGCTCCGGCGCACCGTGCAGTCGCACGTCGACGATGCCCTGCGGCGTGGGGCGTCGGCGCGCACCGGCGGGGCCACACCGGACGGCCCGGGCGCCTTCTACCCCGCGACCGTGCTCACCGGTGTCACCGACGACATGCTCGTCATGACCGAGGAGACCTTCGGGCCGATCGCCCCCGTGCGCGTCGTCGAGGACTTCGACGAGGGCCTGCGACTCGCGGCGGCCGACCGCTACGGCCTCGCGGCGACGGTGCTCACGAACGACACCGGACACGCCCTGCGTGCGGCCGCGGAACTCCCCGTCGGCACGGTGAAGGTGAACGCCGTCTTCGGCGGTGCCCCGGGCGGCAGCGCGCAGCCCCGGGGTGCCTCCGGAGCCGGGTTCGGGTACGGCCCGCACCTGCTCGACGAGCTCACCACCACGACGGTCGTGCACCTCGAGGCGGCCCCGCCGGCCGGCGGTGCCCGGTGAGCGTCGACGTCCGGCTCGTCCGGGACCTCGTCGCCACGGTCGACGACCGCGAGCCGCTCGTCGTCGTCATCGGCGACTGCATCCTCGACCGCTGGACCGTCGGCGAGGCGGAACGGGTCTCGCGCGAGGCCCCGGCCCCGGTGGTCCGCGTGACGGAGACCGTGGCGGTCCCTGGTGGCGCGGCGAACACCGCGGTCAACGCCCGCGCACTCGCTGCCCGCGTCCGGATGGTCGGGCTGCTCGGTGACGACGAGGCCGGCGCCGTGCTCCGCGAACGCCTCGACGCCGCCGGGGTGGACACGTCCTGCATGGTCGTCGTCCCCGGCACCCGCACCACGACGAAGTCGCGGGTCGTCGGCGGCGACCGGGTCGTCGTCCGCGTCGACGAGATCGCCGCGGAGCCCACCGCCGAGCACGGCGTCCGGCTGGCCGAGGCCGTCGCCCGTGCGCTGCGGTGCGCCGACGCCGCGGTCGTCTGCGACTACGGCCTCGGGGTGGACCCGGCCGACGTCGTCCCCGTGCTCGACGCCGACCGTCCCACCGCGGTCGTCGTCGACGCGCACGACCTCACCCGCTGGGCGGCGCTCCGGCCCGACCTCGTGACGCCCAACGCCGGCGAGGCGGCCGCGCTGCTCGGTGCGCCGCTCGGGACCGGCCCGGACCGGGCGTCCGCGATCGTCGACGCCCGGCACGAGGTGCTCCGACGGACCGGCGCACGTGCGGCGGTCGTGACGCTGGACCGCGACGGCACGGTCCTGGTCGAGCACGGTTCCGACGGTGGCTTCCGGACGCGGGCGGTCCCCGCGTCGGAGCAGCAGGCCTCCGGCGCCGGCGACACCTTCTGCGCCGCTGCGACGGTGGCGCTCGCCGTGCACGCCCCGCTCCGCGACGCCGTGTCGGTCGCCCAGGCGGCAGCCGACGTGGTCGTCCGCGAGGCCGGGACCTCGGTGTGCTCGGCCGCGGCGCTGCTGGAGTCGGTGACCGCGCCGGCCGCGACCGTCGTCGACCACGACGAGCTCGCCGCCGCGGTGGACGCCGCGCGGGAGGCCGGACGACGCATCGTGTTCACGAACGGCTGCTTCGACGTGGTCCACCGCGGGCACACGACGTACCTCCGGCAGGCCCGGGACCTGGGCGACCTGCTCGTCGTCGCACTGAACGACGACGACTCCGTCCGGCGCCTGAAGGGTCCGGAACGGCCGATCAACCCGGCCGAGGACCGGGCCGGCGTACTCGCCGCCCTCGCGTGCGTCGACCTGGTGACGGTCTTCGCCACCGACACCCCGATCCCGCTCATCGAACGGCTGCACCCCGAGGTCTACGTGAAGGGCGGCGACTACTCCCCCGAGATGCTGCGCGAGACCGCCGTGGTGCAGGGCTACGGCGGCGAGGTCGTCATGGTCGACTACGTGCCCGAACACTCCACGACCGCCGTCGTCCGACGGATCCGCGAAGCGGCCGCGGCGACCGAGGCCGCGCGGACGGACCCCGAGGCCACACCGTGACCCGTCAGGGGGAAGTCATACCGCGGTAGGGGGTGGTCGAGACCCGCGCGGGATGGCAGCCGGTCGCACGCTCCGTAGCGTCGATCCCGTCGACGAGGTCCGTCGGCGGAGGGAGCCACCGTGTTCGACCAGATCACCCCGCTCGTCGTCGAGCTGGCGGCCAGCCCACTCGTCTTCGTCGTCCTCTTCGCGCTCTGCCTGGTGGACGGCTTCTTCCCACCCGTGCCG
Organism: Curtobacterium sp. MCBA15_016; assembly: GCF_001865105.1. Classification (NCBI taxonomy): domain Bacteria; kingdom Bacillati; phylum Actinomycetota; class Actinomycetes; order Micrococcales; family Microbacteriaceae; genus Curtobacterium; species Curtobacterium sp. MCBA15_016. The sequence goes on along the minus strand of NZ_MJGR01000005.1, from coordinate 68,341 downwards.
AGCGAGGCCGCCCTCGTCGCGGTCGCCGCCATCGCCGCGACCTCCGGCCAGCCGGTCCTCGCCGGGGTCCTCGCAGCCGCCGCACTCGGCGCGGTCGCCGGGGACTCCGTCGCCTACTGGATCGGCCGTCGGATCGGACTCGGCCGCCTCGCGCGGTCCCGGCGTCCGAGGATCGCCGCGGCGTTCGCGTTCGCCGAGCGCCAGATGCGACGGCGGTCCGCGAGCCTCATCCTCGTCGGTCGGTACATCCCCGTCGGACGCGTCGCGGTGAACATGACCGCCGGTGCGACCCGGCTCCCCTACCGCCGGTTCCTCGCGATCAGCTCGGTCGCCGGGCTGGCGTGGTCGGCCACCTCGATCGGGATCGCCCTCGCGGCGTCGAGTGTGCTGCACGAGCCGCTCGTCGCAGCACTGGTCTCGATGGTGGTCGCCGCCGGACTGGGGATCGCCGTCGACCGGGTCATCGGTAGAGTCACCCGGAAGCGGGAGGCCCGAGCAGCCGCCCGGGCGGACGACCGCGCGGACGCCCGGGCAGCGGTCCTCGACGCCGCCCGCCCCGCACCGCACCTCGCCCACTCCGGAGGGACCGCACGACCGTGACCGCCCACGTCCCACCCGCGACGCCGCGCCGACGCCGGCCGTGGTCGACGCGCCGGGAGTGGGCGACCTGGCCCGTCGTCGCCGCCCGGATCGTGCTCGTCGTCGTGGCCGCGACGCTCTTCGCGGTGGCCGCACCCGTGACGGTCGCCGTGTACGACGTGCCCGTCCCGCTCGCGCTGCTCGTGACCGCGGTGCTCTCCGTCTCGCTCGGGCTCGCTCCCGTGCTGCCACGGACGGCCTCGGTGGTGCACCTGGCGGGAGTGGCGGCCCTCGGGCTCCTCACCGCCGGGTCGCCGGCCGGTCCGTGGCCGCTCCCGGTCACCGCGATCATCGGCGTGGGCGCGCTCCTCGTCGTGCTCGGCGTCCGGACGGACTGGCGACTCACCGCTGCCGTCTGGACCGCGGCGACGGTGCTCACGCTCGGCCTGGTCGCGGTGGTCCCCGGTCGGTGGGACCCGGCCGACGTCTGGGCCGCGACCTTCGTCGTGTCCGCCGGCAGCGACCTGCTCCTCGCCGGGACGGCCGTGGCGATCGGGCAGCGCCGGGCCGTCCGGGTGGAGCTCGCCGAGGCCCGCCGCGACGCCGAACTCGAGCAGGCCCGCCGCCGGTCGGTCGAGGAACGCTCCCGGATCGCCCGCGAACTCCACGACGTCGTGGCGCACAGCATGTCCGTCGTGCACATGCAGGCCGAGTCGGCGCCGTTCCGCGTGGCCGACCTCCCGCCGGCAGCACGTGCGGAGTTCGCGGCGATCGCCGAGACCTCGCGGACGGCGCTCCGCGAGATGCGGCAGCTGCTCGGCACCCTCCGCGGCGACGGCTCGGCCGAACGGGCGCCGCAGCCCCGGCTCGCCGACCTCCCCGCGCTCGTGCAGGCCACGCGGGCCGCCGGGATCCCGGTCGAGCTCCACCTCGACGACGACGCACCCGACGACGGGGACGACCGGCTGGCACAGCTGAGCGCGTACCGGGTCGTGCAGGAGGCCCTCGGGAACGTCGCGCGGCACGCTCCCGGTGCCGACACGACCGTGACGGTCGCCCGGCGCGGCCCCCTGCTGGCGGTCGAGGTGACCAACGCCGCGCCACCCGCCGGCACCGTCCCCGCCGCTCCCCCGGACGACGGCGGGTTCGGGCTCGCCGGCATGCGGGAGCGCGTGTCGGCACTCGGCGGGACGATCGAGCACGGGCCGCTCCCGGACGGCGGGTTCCGGGTCGCCGTGACCCTGCCCGCCCAGCCGAGCACGGCCCCGCCCGCCCAGCCGAGCACGGCCCCGCCCGACCGAGGAACCCGATGACGCGTGTGATGGTGGTGGACGACCAGCAGATGTTCCGCATGGGACTGCGGGCGATCCTCCAGGCCCAGGACGACGTCGAGGTCGTGGGCGAGGCGTCGGACGGCGCCGAAGCGGTCGTCGAGGCGCTGCGGCTGCGACCCGACGTCGTGCTCATGGACGTCCGGATGCCCGAGCTCGACGGGATCGAGGCGACCCGACGGATCACGGCCGCCCCGGCCACGCAGCCGGTGCGGGTCGTCATGCTCACGACGTTCGACATCGACGACTACGTGTTCGACGCCCTCCGTGCCGGGGCGAGCGGGTTCCTGCTCAAGGACGCCAGCGCCGACGAGCTCGTGCAGGCGGTCCGCACGGTCGCGGCGGGCGATTCGTTGCTGGCGCCGCGGGTGACCCGGCACCTCGTCGAGGCGTTCGTCGCGGGCCCGCTCCCGGCCGCACCCCGGACCGAGGTGCTCGAGGTCCTGACCGAACGGGAGCGCGACGTGTTCTTGCTGCTGGCACGGGGCCGGTCGAACGGGGAGATCGCGGCGGAGCTCTACATCGCCGAGCAGACGGTGAAGACGCACGTCGGCCGGATCCTGGCGAAGCTGCAGCTGCGGGACCGGGTGCACGCGGTGGTGCTGGCGTACGAGACCGGCCTGGTGACGCCGGCCCCCTGAGGGACCGGTGCCACCAGGCCGTCTCGACCGAGCCGAGGAGGCTAGCGGACCCGGACCTGCTTCGAGGCCTGCTTGCCGGACTGCACGCCGGTGAAGGTGATCGTCGACTTCCCCGACGTCGCCTTCCACGCCACCGTCGCCGTGCCGTCGATGACGTCCACCGTGCCGAGGTCGGTCGACCCGACCGCGACCCGCACCTGGCGGTCACCGGCGAACCGCGACCCGGTGAGCGTCACGCGCTGGTTCGGACGCGGTGCCCCGACGGACAGGTCGATGCGGGCGCCGCGCGACAGTGCTGCGAGGTCGTCGTGCAGCCGGAGCCCGTCGCGGATGGTGGAGAACGTGTCCGTCTGGTCCGACAGCCCGACGACGTTCGCGGCACCCGGGCCGTACGCCGCGATGCGGACCTGCGTGCCGGTGTGCTGCTGCGAGCTGCCCGCGGCCGAGGTGCCGTACGAGACCTTCATCGTGGTGCCGTCCGCGGTGCGGAGCGCCGTGGAGAGCGAGGTCGGCGGCGTGCTGTCGACGATCTGGCTCGAGTGGGCGTGGTCGGCCGTGGCGATGACGAGCGTGTTGCCGTCCTTCTTCGCGAAGGCGAGTGCGGACTGCACGGCCTCGTCGAAGTCGATCGTCTCGCCGATCTGGCCGCAGGCGTCGGCGGCGTGGTCCTGCTTGTCGATGCTCGCGCCCTCGACCTGCAGGAAGAAGCCCTTGCCGGTCTTCGCACGGTCACGGTTCAGCAGGTCGATCGACTTGTTCGTGAGCGACTGCAGCGACAGCCCGGTCGACAGGCGTGCCGGGTTCGGCGTGCACTGCACCGGTGCCTGGTCCGCCCCGCCGACGGTCGCCGTGGTGGGTGCGTACCGGGTCGGGAAGTTGCCCGGGGTGAAGAGCCCGAGGAGCGGCTTCGACTGGTCGGCACGACGGACGGCAGCGAGGCCGTCGGCGTCGGAGACCACCTGGTAGCCGCGCTGCTCAGCCTGGTCGAAGAGCGTCGAGCCCTGCCACTGTCCGGCCTTCGCGGTCTGCTGGAAGCTCGCCGAACCGCCGCCGAGGGTGAGGTCCGGGCGCGTGTTCAGCAGCTGCTCGCTGATCGACCCGAGCCCGCCGTTCTGCAGCGCGTCCGTGCCGCACGACGCCGTGTCCGGGCCGTAGCAGGAGCGAGCGCCGACGTGGGCGACCTGGACCGCCGGGGTGGCGTCCTGGATCTCGGCGGTGGACACGTCGCCGGTGCGGAGGCCGTTCGCCTTCGCGAGCTCGAGGAGCGTCTGCTGCTGCTTCCCGTCGATGTCGACCGAGATCGCGCCGTCGTACGTCTTCGTCCCGGTCGCCCAGGCGCTGCCGGAGGCCGCCGAGTCGGTGACGTAGTCGGGCTTGCCCTTGTCCGCACCGTCCTTGTACAGGGAGTACGTCGTGTACGAGCCGGTGAGTGGCAGCGCGTCGAGGCCCGGGAGTCGACCGGCCGCGCCGTACTGGTAGTTCCGTGCGATGGTGATCTCGGAGTCGCCCATCCCGTCGCCGATGAGCAGGATGACGTTCTTCGCGCCGGCCCGCTCGATCTCCTGCTGGATCGACCGGGTCTGGTCGCCCTGGTGGCGCTGTGCGCCGCCGTGCTGGTTCAGCGCGAGCTGCCCGACGGCCTCGGCCGCGCCCGGCAGGGCGACGGCGCCGGCGATGAGCGCGGCGCCGAGTGCGAGCGCCGCGCGGCGGCGGCGCTGCGGAGTGTGCTGCATTGGGTGTTCCCCTCGTCTGTGCCCCGAACGGGTGCCATCCGAGGATGGCTGTGCGTGGGTACAGGCGGGTGAACGGGCCCGGTCTGGTCGATGAACAGACGCGGTGACAGCGAGACGGGAGGCGCGGTGCCAGCTGGCACCGCGCCTCCCGTCCGGTTCTCGGTCGCGTCTACGCGGCGAGGTGCGCCTGCAGGAACCAGCGGTCCTTGGTCAGGCCGCGCTCGATCTCGATGACGACGTCCTGGCTGTTCAGGTCGACCTCGTCGAGGCCCTCGACGGCGCGGCGGACCTGCAGCAGCGCGGCGTCGATCTCGGCGATGACCTCGGTGATGGTCACGTCGGAGTTCTGGAAGCCCTCGGACAGCGGCGGGATGGTGGTGTTCGCGGCGACCGTGGCGATGCGGGAGTCGACCGGGAGGCCGAGGGCGACGATGCGCTCCGCGGCGAGGTCGGCCCACTCCTGGGCGTGCTCGACGATGGTGTCGAGGAGCTCGTGCACGCCGACGAAGTTGCGGCCACGGACGTGCCAGTGCGCCTGCTTGCCGTTGACGACGAGCGCCTCGAGGTCGATCACGACGGGGGCGAGGAACTGCGCCACCCCAGCGGCGAGCTCCGGCGTCGTCGAGAACGGGGACGTGGTGGGCGTGGTGCTGGTGGTGTTGGTCATGTCGTTTCCTCCTGCCTCGTGGTCCCACCCGAGTGGGGTGGATCCGATGGTGACAACAGTGCCCGCTTCTCTTGTATGCCGCAAGGAAGCGAAGGCTGACCTCACCCGGTCAGCCGACGAGTGTGTCGAAGCCCGCGTCGGCCAGTTCGATCTGCACGACGGAGCGGGCGCGTTCGACCCAGGGGCTGTCGGCGCAGCCGATCCAGACGCTCGTGCGCGGTTCGCAGTCGGCGACGCACCACTCGGCCGCCCATCCGGTGACGGCGTGCGCGAGGGCTTCGCCGTGGTCCGCGAAGACGAGGGGTGACACCGCGGACGTCCGGGCGCTCCGGAGCAGCCACGTCACCGTGACGCGCGGGGGCGCCGGGAGCGTGCGGACCTGCTCGGCGAGGGCTGCCTCGACGAAGACCTGGCCGTAGGCGTTCCCGGGCAGGTCCTCGAGCATGCGGGTCATCTCGGGGAGGTCGTCGACACTGCCGGCGATGAGGATGCGTTCGCTGGGCTGTCGCCGGGTCCGTGCCATGCGACAACGGTAAGGCAAGCCTTACCTCATCACAAGGGCGTCGCGGCGGTTCCCCCGAGACGCGCAGGTGCCACACCGAGTTCGTGGGCGAGGAATGTCCACATCCAGGACAGGGCGACCGTGTTGGTCAGGTCCGGTACCCCCTGCGCGATCTGCGTCGCCACCCCGTCGCTGTACGCCGCGAGCTTGAGCGCCACGACCTCGGGCGACTCCGCGGGCGTGAACTCCCCCGCCTCGACGCCCCGACGGACGACCCGGACCAGGCAGGCTTCCCACACGCGGATCCGCTCGGCGTACTCCGCAGCGACCTCGGGCCGCCGCACGACCGCCGTCCAGTAGTCCGACCAGATCCGCCAGTGCTGCCGCACCTGCTCGGTGTCCCCGAAGAGCGGTTCCACGAGCATGCGGATGCCGGCGACGGGGTCCGGCTCCGCGTCGACGGCGGCGACGATCGCCCCGTAGAAGCGTTCCGTCTCGAGCACGACGACCTCGTTGAGGATCTCCGCGACGCTGCCGAAGTGGTACGTGACGGTCCCGACCGAGACGTCCGCCTCGGCGGCGATGTCCCGCAGGCCCGTCGCCCCGACGCCGTTCCGGACGATCACGGCACGTGCCGCCTCGACGATCATCGCCCGCCGGACCTCGGGACGCTGCCGGACCCGTGTCTGCTCCGGCCCGCTCACGCCGAGGTCCTCGGCACCACGTCGACGAACGTGTGCTCGGCGACGAGCACCTCGGCGACGTCGGGACCACCGTCCCGGGCCCAGGCCCGCACGGTGTTCCGGACGTGGAAGGCGTCGGCGTCCGCGGTGACCTCGGAGGCGGTCTCGAGCCGCGCGGCCCACTCCGGCTTCGCCAGGCCGATCGACCAGCGGGACGTCGCGCTGGCACTGGTCGAGTCGTCGGACCGGATGCGGTAGGTCTCGCGGGCGTCCTCGCTGAAGACGAGCCCGTCCGGGTACACGCGTCCGCCGCCGTACCCGGGGTCGACGTCGAGCGTCCACTCCCCCGACTCGACGTCGTGCGTGACGGTGCGCTGCGGCAGGACCTCGGTCGGCGCGACCCGTTCGATCGCGAGCGGCTCGGAGCGCTCCGGCTGCTCGAACCGCACGCCGTCGTCGGTGGCGCGTGTCCAGACCGGGAGCTCCACGCGTGAGGCGGCGGGGTCGATCGTGACGGTCGGTGCGACGCCGTGCGGCCAGACCCACGGCCAGTACGACGTCGACACGGCGATCCGGAGCCGGTGTCCCGCGGCGAACCGGTGACCGGTCGACACGAGCCGGACCGGCAGTGATGCCGCGGCGCCGGGTTCGAGCGGGTCGTCCCGGTCCATCCCGTCGCGTTTCGCGGCGTTGAGCACACCCCGGGTGACGAGGGTCGACGACCCGTCCGGCGCGACGTCGCACAGGCGCACGGTCACGGTGGCCCGGGGTTGATCGCTCGTCACGGCGAGGTGGACGAGGACGGTGCCGAGCACGTCGACCGGCTCGTCGAGCGGCAGGTCGAAGCAGACCGAGCGGCCGTCCTCGGCGCGCTGGTCCGGCGGCAGGTCGGTGGCGTTGCCGAACGGGAAGAAGCGTCCGGCGTCGGCACCGGTGTGCTGCGGCGACCGGACGACGACCGCGCCGTCCGCGCCGCCGCGGACCCCGGCGAGGGGAACCGTGCGGGACACGGTGGCGGACGACGGCCAGGCCTCGGCACCGACCCACCGGCCGCGGCGCGTCTCGTAGTGGGTCGCCGGCGGCTCGCCCTCGTTGATCCAGGCCCGGAGCGCGGGCTCCTGCTCGACGCCGGTGTCGACCCCGCGCAGCCAGCGGTCCCACCACCGCAGGGTCTCCTGCAGGAAGCCGATCGACGGCCCGGGCGCGAGCCCCCGGTCGGGGTACTGGTGCGACCACGGTCCGACGATCCCCTTGACCGGGGCGTCCACGTTGGCCACGAGCCGGAGCACGGCGTCGCGGTACGGGTCGGCCCAGCCGCCGACCGCGAGGACCGCGGCGCCGATGTTCCCGTACTCCTCCGCGGCGCTGCCGTGCCGCCAGTAGTCGTCGCGCTCCTGGTGGGACAGCCACACGGGCGTCATCGGGCGGTTCGCGTCGAGGCGGTCACGCCACCGGTCGACCCAGCCGGAGCCGACCACCTCGGGCCGCGGCGGCCGCGAGTTGAACGCGAACATCGTCGCACCCCACGCCGCCATGTCGATCCCGAGCACCGCACCGCCGACGTAGTGCACGTCGTTGTCGTACCGGTCGTCGGTCGAGCACACCGTCACGATCGCCTTCAGTGCCTCGGGTGCGCGGGCCGCGAGCTGCAGCGCGTTGAACCCGCCCCACGAGATGCCGAACATCCCGACGGCGCCCGTCGACCACTCCTGTGCGGCGAGCCACGCGATCACGGCCTCGCCGTCGCGGAGTTCCTGCTCGCTGTACTCGTCGTCGAAGAACCCGTCCGACGAGCCGGTGCCGCGGATGTCCACCCGCACCGAGGCGTACCCGTGCTGCGCGTACCAGGGGTGCCGCTCGGAGTCCCGCGGCGCGGTCCAGTCGTCGAGCCGGTAGGGCAGGTACTCGAGCAGCACCGGCACGGGGCCGTCGGGTGCCGCCGGGGACCAGATCCTCGTGTGCAACCGGACGCCGTCGGGCATCGGGATCCACTCGTCGCGGACGGTCACGCCGTCGGGCAGGGCCGGGTCCACCCCGAGTGCGGTGAAGCCGGTCATGCGTCCTCCCAGTTCCGGGTCAGGTGTCCGTCGCCGCGGTCGGTCCACCCCGGAGCCTCGCGCCACCGCGGCACGCCGTCGCCGACGTCGGGCAGCTCGGTGCTGCCGGGTTCGAGCGTCGCCGCGAGGAGCGTCGCCGTGTACGGGTGGTTCGGGCCGCCGAACACGGCCTCGGTCGGGCCGATCTCGACGATGCGCCCGCCGGTCATCACGGCGACGCGATCGGCCACACCCCGCACCACCGCGAGGTCGTGGCTGATGAACAGGCAACTCAGCCCGCGCTCGCGCTGCAGGTCGGCGAGCAGCGCGAGGATCCCCGCCTGCACCTGCACGTCGAGCGCGGTCGTGATCTCGTCGGCGATGACCAGGCGCGGCTCGGCGGCGAGGGCCCGGGCGATCCCGACACGCTGCCGCTGCCCGCCGGAGAGCTGCGCCGGCAGCCGGTCCGCGAACTCCGGCCCGAGGCCGACCTGGGAGAGCAGTTCCCCGACCCGCTCGCGCGACGAGGACCCGGTGAACAGCTTCAGCGGCCGCGCGATGGCGGCCCCGACGGTCCGGCGGGGGTTCAGCGAGGTGTCGGCGTTCTGGAACACGAGCTGCACCGCACGACGGAGGTCCGGGGACCGTCCGGCGATCGGCTCGCGCAGGTCTCCGCTCACGGTCCCGTCGTCGAACGAGAACGTGCCCGACTCGGCCGGCACCAGGCCGGCCAGGGCCGTCGCGAGCGTCGACTTGCCGCTGCCGGACTCCCCCACGACGGCGAGCGTCTCGCGCGGCGCGACCGTGAACGAGACGCCGTCGACGGCGGCCGGCAGGCCGCGCCCGTAGCGGATCACCAGGTCCTCGGCGGTCACCACGGGACGGACGAGCGGTTCTGGGCCCACGCCGCCGGTTCCGGCGCGACGCGCCAGCGGCGGGCCGGCCGTGCCGGTGGGGAGACCAACGGTCCGGCCGGCCCAGGAGGCGACCGTCGACGAGACGGACGCCGTCTCGGGCACGTGGTCCGTTCCTCCTGGCCGGCGCCCGTCCGGCACCGCGGCCAGCAGGGCACGCGTGTACTCGTGCTGCGGGGCGGCGAAGAGCGCCGCCGTCTCGGCGTGCTCGACGACCTCGCCGTCGCGCATCACGGCGATCTCGTCGGCCATCGCGGACACGACGCCGAGGTCGTGGCTGACGAGCAGGACGGCCATCCCGAGCTCGCGGCCGAGGTCGGCGACGAGGTCGAGCACGGCGGCCTGCGTGACCACGTCGAGGGCGGTGGTGGGTTCGTCGAGGACGAGCACGCGGGGGCGCGCGGCCACGGCCATCGCGATCGCGACGCGCTGCTGCTGCCCGCCGGAGAGCTGGTGCGGGTACCGGCGGACGATCGTCTCCGGCGACGGCAGCCGCACGAGCCGGACGAGCTCGAGCACGCGCTCGGGACCGTCGGGCTCGCCGTGGGCGCGGAGGGCCTCGCGGATCTGCTCGCCGACGCGCATCGACGGCGTGAGTGCCTGTCCGGCGTTCTGCGCGACCACCGACGCGGTGCCGCCACGGAGCGCCCGTCGGCCGGCCGGCGAGAGGGCGAAGACGTCCTCGCCGTCGACGTGCACCGTGCCGTGCTCGATGCGCGACCCGGTCCGGAGGTGCGCGAGCAGGGTGCGGGCGACGGTGGACTTGCCGCTGCCGGACTCGCCGACGAGCCCGAGGGTGCGGCCCGCCTCGATGGCGAACGAGACGCCGCGGACGACCGGCACGGAGCGCTTGCCGGCGGCGTACGAGATCGCGAGGCGGTCGACCTGGACGATGCTCACGCGCTGACTCCCTTCGTCGCGCGGTCGACACCGAGCGACTTGCTCAGCCCGTCGGCCGCGAGGTTGAGGCCGACCACCAGGGTCGCGAGCGCCACGATGGGCGCGAGCGTGCCGAGGGGCACGACCGTGAGGGCGGTCCGGTTCTCCTGGACCATGAGCCCCCAGTCCGGTGTCGGCGGGTTCGCACCGAAGCCGAGGAACGACAGCGACGCCACGAGCAGCACGATCCAGGAGGCGCGCATCGCGTACTCGACGAGGACCACGTCGAGGACGTTCGGCAGGATCTCGCGGAACACGATGGACAGGGAGCGTTCGCCCCGGGCGCGCGCGGCCGTGACGTAGTCCTGCGTGATCACCGTCCGGGCCGCGCCGCGCACCACCCGGGTCACGGCGGGCGCGTAGACGATCGTCACGGCGAGGACGATCACCCAGAGCCCGGCGTCGAACACGGTGACGACGACGAGGAGCGCGAGGATCGACGGCACGCTGAGCAGGGCGTCCACGATCCGCATGACGACCTCGTCGAACCAGTTGTCGGCGTACGCGGTGACGCAGCCGAGGACGGTGCCGACCGCCACGGCGATCGTCGTCGCGAGGAAGGTCACGAGCAGGGCGTAGCGTCCGCCGTTGAGCGTCCGGGACAGGATGTCGCGGCCGTACTGGTCGGTGCCGAGCCAGTGCGTCCACGTCGGGCCGGCGAGCACGTCGGCGGAGTTCGTCGCGACCGGGTCGTGGCCGGCGATGACGGGGGCGAGGACGGCGAGCACGAGGTGCAGCGCGATCAGGCCGAGGCCGATGGCCAGCGCGGTGGAGCTGCGCAGGGGGGCGACGGCTGCGCCGATGACGTTCCGGGAACGCGGGGCGATGGCGGTCATGCTGCTGCCTTCCGGGTGGGGCGTGTGCCGGTGCGGCTCCGGGTGCGCGCCCGTCGCTGTCGTGTTCGGAGCTTCGGGTCGAGCACCAGCGCGACGAGGTCGGCCGCGAGGTTGCACACGACGTAGACGAGTGCGCTGAGGAGCGCGATCGCCTCGATCGTCGGCAGGTCGCGGTTGAAGACGGACTCGAGCATGAGCTTGCCCATGCCCGGGTAGTTGAAGACGTTCTCGACGACGACCACGCCGCCGAGCAGCCAGGCCACGTTGAGCGCCACGACGTTGAGCGTCGGCAGGAGCGCGCTCGGGACCGCGTGCTTCCAGACGACCCGGCGCATCGTCAGGCCCTTCAGCTCCGCGGTGGTCACGAACTCGGACGCCATCACGTCGATCGTCGAGGAACGGGCGGTCCGGACGATGTACGCGGCCATCGCCAGCGTCAGCACGATGATCGGCAGCCAGATCGTCGGCAGGAGCTCGCCGACCGTGGCGTCGCTGCCGCGCAGGACGACGGCGGGGAAGAGCGGCAGCCCGATCGCGAAGAGCAGCACGAGCACGGTGGCGACCATGAACTCCGGCACGCTCATCACGACGAGGCTGACGATCGAGATCACCCGGTCGGACGCACGGCCGCGGCGGACCCCGGCGATGACGCCGAGCGCGAGGGACAACGTGACGCCCACGACCATCGCGGGGACGGCGATGAGCATGCTGTTGCGGAACGCCGTGAACAGCGTCGGGGCGACCGGCTCCCCGCTGACGAGCGAGGTGCCGAAGTCGCCGTGCACCGCTCCGGCGAGCCACTGCAGGTACCGGAGCCAGACGTTCTGGTCGAGGCCGAGCGACTCCCGGAGCTGCTTGACGGCGTCGGGTGTGGCGTTCTGCCCGAGCAGCTGCTGCGCGACGTCGCCGGGCAGCGCCTGCACGGCGAGGAACACGAACAGCGAGGCGAGCACCACCGTGAGCACGGCGATGCCGAGCCGACGGAGGACGGGGACGAGGACGTCCGAGGGCTTGCTCGTGGTCGTCGTCATCGTCGCAGTCCGATCCGGAGGTAGTCGAACTCGAAGCCGTACTCCGAGTAGTTCACGACGTCGCGGGACAGCCCGACCAGGCGGTCGCCGAACATCGGGGTCATGTCCGCGCCGTCCTCGACCACGAGCCGCTGGGCGTCCTGGTACAGGGTCAGCCGCTTCGCGTCGTCCATCTCGGCGCGGGCGTCGTCGAGCAGCCCGTCGAACCGCTCGTTGGACCACGCGCTCTCGTTGTACGACGAGCCGGACCGGAAGATCTGGTTGAGCAGCTGGTCGATCGGACGGCCGGTGAACCAGTAGCTCACCATGAGCGGCTTCTGCATCCAGATCTGCGTGTAGTACGAGTCCGAGCTGGCGTTCTTCACCGTCAGGCGGATGCCCGCGTCCGCGACGGCGTCGCGGTAGGCGACGGCCATCGGGGTGAACACCGACTCGTAGCTCGACGTGTAGATCGACGCCCGGAGGTCCGACCGACCGGCGGCCCTGAGCAGCGCCTTCGCCTTGTCGGGGTCGTACTCGCGGTGGTCGTCCACGAAGGCGGCGAGCTGCGGCGGCACGGGGTTGTCCCAGCCCGGCGACCCGGTGCCCTGCAGGGCGGTGTCGACGATCGTGCGCGGGTCGTAGGCGAGCTTCATCGCCTGGCGGACCCGCGGGTCGCGGAACTCCTCGGAGGTGGCGAGCATCGGGATCGTGTACCACTGCGCGTTCTTCGAGCGGGCGATGGTCGCACGATCGGAGGCGGCGACGACCCGAGCCGTCGCGAAGTCGAGGTTCGTCTGCGAGATGAGGTCGATCTGCCCCGCGAGCAGGGCGTTCACCCGGGCGGTGGTGTCCTGGATCGAGTAGAAGTCGATGCCGTCGAGTGCGGGGCGGCCGGCGAAGTGGTCGTCGAACGCCTCGACACTGCCGGCACCCGCCGGAGTGAAGGACGACAGGCGGAACGGCCCGGTCCCGATGCCCGTCCGGCCGATGTCGGCGATCGCCCCGGCCGGCACGATGTAGCACTGGTACGCGGTGAGCAGCGACGGGAACTCCGCGTTCGGTTTCGTGAGGGCGAACCGCAGCGTGTACGTGTCGACGGCCGTCATCGAGCGGGCGTCCATCACCTCGCCGAGCACCCCGGCCTGCGGGCTGCCGGTCTTCTCGTCGAGGATGTGCCGGATGCTCGCGATCGCGTCGTCGGCCGAGAAGCGCGACCCGTCGTGGAAGCGCACGCCCCGGCGGAGGCGGAAGGTCCACTCCGTGCCGTCCTGGTTCGCCGACCACTCCTCGGCGAGGTCGGGCACGGTCCGGCCCTGCTGGTCGAGCTTGACGAGCCGGTTGTAGAGCGCGCCGAGGTACTCGTACGCGGACAGGGAGCTCGCCGAGTCGAGGGTCTCGGCGGCCGACGCGGCGGGTCGGGCGATCCGGAGTCGACCGCCGCTCCGGGCGGTGCCGGTGGCCGCGGCCTCGGGAAGGTCGGTGGTGCCGGCCGAGGCGCCGGAGCTGCACCCGGTGAGCGTCAGCAGGCCGAGGCCGGCGAGTCCGGCGGCGCCGGTGAGGAGCGCACGACGGCTCGGGCCGCGGGCGTTCCGGGGTTCGGGGACGATGGGCTGCATTCGGGGTGACCCCTCCTGGTAATCGTTCCGGTGAACGATAGAGGGCGGATCGTCCCCGGCCAAGCCCGACGCGACGGACGCCGGTCGCCCTCATGGGGCCCCGATCCGCACGGTGACCGCGATCGAGCGGTCTCCCGCAGCCGCACCAGAGGCACGGGAACGTTTACCAACCCGTTACACGAGCGCCTGTGCGAGGCGGGATGATCGACCAGAGCGGCGCCCGCGTGGTCGCCGGACACGCGACCGAGGAGCACCGATGGCGACGTTCACCCGAGGCTTCGGCGGTCGCCGTGACGACCGCGACGACCCGCGCATCCCACCGGGCCAGACACTCGTCCGCGACTGGCCCGTGCTGTCGGCCGGCGCCACCCCCGAGATCGAACCGTCCGACTGGAGCTTCTCGATCCGCACCGAGTCCGGCCTGCACAGCTGGACCTGGGACGAGGTGCAGGCGCTCGGCGTCGAGGACGTCACCGTCGACATCCACTGCGTGACGCACTGGACGAAGCTCGACATGTCGTGGCGCGGTGTCCCACTCGACCGGCTGTTCGCCGACGTCGAGACCTCGCTGGACTACTGCATGGTGCACAGCTTCGGCGGGTACACGACGAACGTGCCGCTCGACGAGCTCCTCGACGGTCAGGCGTGGATCGCGTTCGAGGCCGACGGAGAACCGCTCACCCCCGAGCACGGCGGTCCCGCACGCCTGCTGGTCCCCCACCTGTACTTCTGGAAGAGCGCGAAGTGGGTGCGCGGCATCGTCATGCAGTCCGACGACGAACCCGGCTTCTGGGAGAACGCCGGCTACAACCTGCACGGCGACCCGTGGAAGGAAGAGCGGTACTGGTGAGCGCGGTGGAGGGCCTGGAGGAACGGATCACCCCGCCGACGTCGGCTGCCCTCCGGCGGCGGCCGGCCTGGCACGCCGCGACGGTCGCCGCCGTCTCCCCCGAGACCCCGAACGCCAGGCGGATCGTCCTGGACGTCCCGACGTGGCCGGGCAACGACCCCGGCCAGCACCTCGACCTCCGCCTCACCGCCGAGGACGGCTACCAGGCGTCCCGCTCCTACTCGATCGCCTCCTCCGGCGCGACGACGTCGGTCGTGCTCGCGGTCGACCGGGTCGAGGACGGCGAGGTCTCGCCCTTCCTGGTGGACGCCGTCCAGGTCGGGGACGCACTCGAGGTGCACGGACCGCTCGGCGGGTGGTTCGTCTGGCGCCCGGGCGTGTCGGAGCGGCCGGTGCAGCTCATCGCCGGCGGTTCGGGGATCGTCCCGCTCGCCGCGATCGCGAGCGCGCACGCCGACGCCGGTGACGCCGCACCGTTCCGGCTCCTCTACGCCGTGCGCACGCCGGAGGACGTGTTCTTCCGCACCGAGCTCGCCCGTGCCGAGGCCGCCGGGGTCGACACCACCGTCGTGTACAGCCGCCGTGCCCCGGACGGTGCTGCGGTCCCGGCCGGCCGACTCACCCGGGACGCCGTGGCCGCAGCGGTGTTCCCGCCGGACGCCGGCGCCCTCGTGTACGTCTGTGGGTCGACGCCGTTCGTCGAACAGGTGCTGACGTGGCTCGGCGAGCTCGGGCACGACACGACCGACGTCCGCGCCGAGCGGTTCGGAGGCAGCGCATGACCGTGCTCGACGGCAACGCGTTGGCCGGGGTGCTCATCGGGTTCCTCGGCTCGGACCCCACGGTGGCCGCGCTCCGGTGCTCGGGGTGCAGGACGGTCGGGGCGCTCGCGGGCACCCGGGTGCACGCCAGCCCGATGGGCTTCGTCGCGCGGTGCCCGCACTGCGACGACGTGCTCGTCACGGTCGTCGGCGCCCCGGGCGGACCGTGGGTCGGCATCCCTGGTGCACGGGTGGCACTCGACGCCGACTGACGGCGTCCATCCGGGCGGAGTGCAAGCGACACGCCGAGCATGTGCGAGGAGATGCGGGATCCGTGCGGGAAACCGCACGGTCCGGGATCCGACCCATCCGGACGGGGCGCCGCTCCGGATCACCCGATGGGCGCCGACCGGACCACCCATCCGCCGGCGCTCGTGAGGGCACGGTGGCCCGCGCGTCCGAGGGGCGCGGGCACCCGAAGCCTGCGCCCCACGGACCGGATCCGGCCACCAGCCCGGACGACGAAGGCCCCGGTCGAGTGACCGGGGCCTTCGCAGTTCCGAGCGGATGACGAGATTCGAACTCGCGACCCTCACCTTGGCAAGGTGATGCGCTACCACTGCGCCACATCCGCGTACACGAGAACACTACCAGGCCGAGGGAGTT
This sequence comes from Curtobacterium sp. MCBA15_016, assembly GCF_001865105.1. NCBI lineage: Bacteria > Bacillati > Actinomycetota > Actinomycetes > Micrococcales > Microbacteriaceae > Curtobacterium > Curtobacterium sp. MCBA15_016. The sequence continues at coordinate 52,574 of NZ_MJGR01000005.1, read as the reverse complement.
CGATCACACCATGAGCTACGTGCACGACAACCCCGGCGGTACCGAGGCCCACGGTGTGGACCTCGTCGACGGCGACGAACCAGCGGCGCGGATCCTCGTGCACGGCGACCTGCCGACGACGATCGAGCACGAGGGCCGGACCTGGCTGTCCTCCGGCGAGAGCCACGACGACGGCGACGACCAGGCGCCCCCGATCGCGATCTACCGGCCGGTCGGCTGAGCAGTGACCACCGCTCTGGAGGACGTCGTCGCCCTCTTCGAGTACGCCACCACGCGCCTCCTGGACCGCGTCGCGGGCCTGACCGACGACGAGTGGGCCTGGGAGCCGATCGGGGACGAACCGCGCGTGTCGATCCGCTGGCGGCTCGACCACATCGCCGAGACGCTCGACGAACCGCGCAACCGGGAGTTCCTCGGCGCCGGACCGTCCGACGAGGCGGCACCCGTCCCCGCGGCGTCGGCGGATGCGGCAGTCGCCGCCGTCTGCGAAGCCGCCGCCCGCTTCGCCGCGCTGGCCCGTGGGCTCGGCGACTCGGCGTCCGAGCCCCTCGGCCCGGTCGCGGGTCCGTACGGCGCCGACAGTCGGCTCTCGTTCGTCCTGCACGTCGTCGACGAGCTCGTGCACCACGCAGCCGAGGTCGCGCTGCTCCGCGACCTCCACGCCGGCTGGGAGCGTGCACATCGGGTGGCCCCACACTGACGGCACGGTGTCACCAGGGTGGACCGCGGAACCCCTCGGTCACCCTGGGGAACCGCCGAGGGAGACCCCATGACGAACCCATCCGAGGCGGCCACGACACCCCTCGCACTCACGAGCGTGGTGGCCTCCGGCCTCCCCAGCGAACTCGGCAGCCCCGCGGCAGCGAAGTACTACGACGTCCCGGCAGTCTTCAACCGTCGACCAGACGCCACCGAGACCACGGCGCTGCGCGGTGCCGACGGACACGCCCGGCTCGCCGCAGCCGGGTACCCCGACGTGACGCTCGACGTCCAGGACCGCCGCCTGGTGATCGGGCACACGAACCTCGGGCAGCTCGAACGCGGCCTCGCCACCGCCGTCGCGACGATCGTCGACACCGTCAGCCGCGCGTCGCTGGCCGAGAAGGAGGTCGCGCGGGACGCCGCACGGGCCGACTTCGACGACCGGACGGCCCGAGCGCAGGACGTGACACGGGCAGCGGAACGCATCCGCTTCGTCCCGGACGCAGCACGGGTGCACTAGGGTCTCGGAAAACGGACAATGCATCGACGGCCGGATGGACCGTGCGACGGATCGCACGACGGCGGACGACCGAGAACGGTGTCACCCATGGATCAATTCGCTGCTGCAGCGGCCGCCATGCAGGCCGCGCCGGAGGGTACCGACCTGTGCCCGCCCTTCCTCGCCACCCTCCCCGTGACGAGCGTCGGCATCTCGACGCTCGGCGACCCGTTGGGCTCGATGACGGTGTGCGCGAGTGACGCGATGGCGGAGCGGGTCGACGAGATCCAACTCGACCTCGGCGAGGGACCCTGCTGGCAGGCGCTCGAGACCCGACGCCCCGTCCTCGAGGCCGATCTCACCGCCACGACGACCGCGACCTGGCCCGTCGCACTCGAGGAACTCCTCCGTGCCGGGGTCGGTGCGCTCTTCTCCTTCCCGATGCGCATCGGCACGATCCCCGTCGGTGCCGTCGACCTCACGGTGGGCGAGGAACGGACCCTGACCCGCGGGCAGGTCCAGGGGGCGATCGAGCTGAGCACGGTCGCCGCTCGGCGTGTCCTCCGGGACGCCCTGCTCGCCGCTGCCGCCGACGGGCGCGCGGACATGGAGCCCGGACGATACTCGAGGCGAGAGGTGCACCAGGCCACCGGTATGGTCGCAGCCCAGCTCGGCATCAGCGTCCAGGACGCCCTGCTCGTCCTGCAGGCCCACGCGTACGCCACCGAACGCACCGTCCGCGACGTCGCCGCGGACATCATCGAACGCCGACTCGACCTCGCCCGGCCGTACGGTTCCGAGACCTAGGGAGTACGAACCATGGCACCGACCCGCGAGCACCGACTCGTCGACACCTTCGTCGCCCTGACCGACATCCTCGTCGACGACTACGACGTGGTCGAACTCCTGCAGAACCTCGTCGACAGCGTCGTCGACATCTTCGACGCGTCCGCCGCCGGCATCCTGCTCGTCAACCAGTCGCAGGAGCTCGAGGTCCTCGCGTCCACGAGCGACCGGTCGAGCTTCCTCGGACTCCTGCAGCTCGACGCCGGCGAGGGCCCCTGCGTGGAGTGCTTCGCCACCGGGCGCCCGGTCTCGGTGCGCGACCACGCCGAGATGGAACGTCGGTGGCCGACGTTCGCCGCGGCCTCGGCCGAGTCCGGCTACGCCTCGGTCCACGCCATCCCGATGCGCCTCCGCGACACCACGCTCGGGTCGCTCAACCTGTTCCGCGAGACCGAGGGCGCCCTGAACCGCGACGACGCCCTCGCCGCCCAGGCGCTCACGGACGTGGCCACGATCAGCATCCTGCAGCAGCGGTCGCTCGAACACGCCAACCTGGCGCAGCAGCAGCTCCAGCGCGCGCTCGACAGCCGGATCGTCATCGAGCAGGCGAAGGGCTTCCTCGCCCAGACGCACCGGATCGACATGGACCAGGCCTTCGCGAAGCTGCGCGCCCACGCGCGGTCCAACCAGGAGCTGCTCGCCGACGTCGCGCGCGCGGTCGTGGAGCGGCGACTCGTCATCCCCTGAGCCGCGCAGGTCGCTCCGCGTAGCGTGCAGGACACCACGTAGCCCCGGTCCCCGGTTACAGCGTCACCGCTGCACCCAGGAGGACACCATGGTCGACGACACGACCGCACCGGTCGGCTACCGGAAGACCACACCGCGCGACGGCCGGCCCGACACGACGTCGACCTACACCGCGCTGCTCGCCCAGGTCCGCACCGCCGGACTCCTCGGTCGTCGGACCGGCTGGTACTGGGGGCTCGTCGCCGTCCTCACGGCGCTGCTCGTCGCCACGGGCACCGCGTTCGCCGTGCTCGGCGGCTCGTGGTGGCAGCTCGTCGTCGCGGGGGTGCTCGGACTGCTCTTCACCCAGTTCGCGTTCCTCTCGCACGAGGCCGCACACCGGCAGGTCTTCGCCAGTCACGACTGGAACGACCGTGCCGCACGGTACGTCGGCACGTTCCTGACCGGCATCAGCTACGCCTGGTGGATGAACAAGCACACCCGGCACCACGCGAACCCGAACACGGTCGGCAAGGACCCGGACATCTCGTTCGACGCGATCTCGTTCCGGGCGGAGGACGCGCGGAGCCGCACCGGCTTCCTGCACGTCCTCGTCCGGGTGCAGGGGTGGGCATTCTTCCCGATGCTCCTCGTCGAGGGCGCGAACCTGCACTGGCAGTCGATCCGCACCTACACGGGACGCGGCGCCGTCAAGCACCGCTGGGCCGAGGGGTCCGTCTTCGCCGGACGCTTCGTGCTCTACGTCGGCGCGGTCTTCTGGGTCCTGCCGATCGGCATTGCGTTCGCGTTCCTCGGGGTCCAGCTGGCGGTGTTCGGGTTCTGCATGGGGATCGCGTTCGCGCCGAACCACAAGGGCATGCCGATCATCGAGGCCGGACGCCGGGTCGACTTCCTCTCCCGCCAGGTGCTGACCTCCCGCGACATCAGCGGCGGGCGGTGGGTCGAGTTCTTCATGGGCGGGTTGAACCACCAGGTCGAACACCACCTCTTCCCGAGCATGGCCCGGCCGAACCTCCGTGCGGCGCGGAACCTCGTCCGCCGGTACTGCGACGAGCAGGGGGTGCCGTACACCGAGACGACCCTCGTGCACTCCTACGTGATCGTCGTGCGGTACCTGAACGAGGTCGGCCTGGCGGCGAGCGATCCGTTCGCCTGCCCGGTGGTCGAGCGCTTCCGGGCCCCGTGACCGTCGGCGGTCCCCGCTAGGGTCCGGGCGTGATCACACGCACCACCGGTCAGGGTCGCCCGCTCGTCGCCGTGCACGGCTTCGGCATCGACCACCGCATCCTGCTCCCCCTCGAGCACGCCGTCGCGGACGCGCCGTGGCGCTGGGTCCACCTCGACCTGCCGTGGGTCCGCGAGTCGCCGGGGTACGACCCCTCGGCCTCGAGCGCGCAGGACGTCGCCGACGCCGTCCGGGAAGCGGTCCGTGCGCACCTGGGCGACGAGCCGTTCGCGATCGTCGGCAACTCGTTCGGCGGCATGGTCGCGCGCTCCGTCGCGCACGAGCTCCGCAGCCAGGTGCTCGGCCTCGCCACGATCGTCGGCGTCGTCGAACCGGACCACGCACGCCGACGAGTGCCCCCGCGACAGGTCGTCCTCCCCGATCCGGCCGTGGTCGCCGCGGCCGAGCCCGGTGCTGCCCGCGACGACTTCGCCGCGCTCAGCGTCGTCCAGACCACCGCGACGCTCGAGGCGTACGAACAGTCCGTGCTCCCCGGCCTGCGCGCCGCCGACCAGGCCGTGGTCGACCGGATCGCGTCCGACTACGCGCTGCGCACCGAACCCGAGGCGCTCCACCCCGATCCGTTCACTGCACCGACACTGCACCTCTTCGGCCGTCAGGACGACGTGGTCGGGTACGAGGACGGCTGGGCGCTGCGCGACCACTACCCCCGCGCGACGTACGCCGTGCTCGACGCGGCGGGGCACAACGCCCACCTGGAACGTCCGGCCGTCGCGGCGGCACTGTTCCGCGACTGGCTCGACCGGATGGCCTGAGCCGGGGCGTCCGCCGCCCAGCCGCCGAGGACTACCGTCGAGCCAGGTGACCCCAGCCCACGGCCGCCGGAACGATCCCATCGTCCAGCGACCGGAAGCACCATGACCTCCCTCTCCAGCACCGAGCACGCCGAGACCGACGACGTCCGCTGGGCGGCGGTCGATCCGCGGACCTGGGAGGCGCGGTGCGGCTCCGTCGTGATCGGCACGGTGGTCTTCGGGTCGCGGTACGTCGTGCGGCTGCGGGACGGCGACATGACCGGCTTCCACACCAGTCTCGAGAGCGCGAAGGCGCAGCTCGAGGCGTGGGTCCGCTGGCAGTCGGGGCCTCCCGGCGAGCTCTGAGAGGCTGGGTCGGTGCACATCACACTCGACTCCACGACCGCGACCGACGTCGTCACCGACATCCGGTTCCCCGAGGGCAACCGGTGGCACGACGGCAGGCTCTGGTACTCCGACATGCACACGGGCGAGGTGTTCTCGCTGCGCACCGGCCCGGGCGCGCAGCCCCGGCTTGAGGCCACGGTGGACGGGCAGTCCTCGGGCCTCGGGTGGCTGCCCGACGGCCGGTTGATCGTCAGCGCGATGGAGTCCCGCACGGTCGTGGCCGTGGGCGAGGACGGCGCGGCCGAGGTGTTCGCCGACCTGTCCGGGGTCGAGTCCTCGCTGCTCAACGACCTGGTCGTCGACGACGCGACCGGCCGCACCTACATCGGCGCCTTCGGCTACGACCTCTACGGCGGTGAGGAGCTCCGCCCCGGCCCGCTCTGGGTGATCGACACCGACGGGTCGCACCGCCTCGCCGCGGACGGTCTCGTCTTCCCGAACAGTGCGAACGTCCTCCCGGGGACCCGCACGCTCGTGGTCAGCGAGACGTGGGGCGGTCGTCTGACGGCGTTCGACATCGAGCCCGACGGTTCCCTGACCGGACGACGCGAGTGGGCGGCGCTCCCCGCCGGCACCACGCCGGACGGCAGCACCGTCGACCGCGACGGCGCGGTCTGGGTCTGCTCCGTCGACACGGGCGAGTTCTTGCGGGTCGTCGAAGGCGGCACGGTGACGGACCGCATCGAGGCCCCGGGTCGGTGTGCGATCGACTGCGCGCTCGGCGGCGAGGACGGGCGCACGCTCTACCTCGCGACCGCCGACAGCTACGACCCCGCCGTGACGGCACGGACCCGGGCCGGTCGGATCAGTTCCGTGCGCGTCGAGGTCCCGGGGTGGTGACGGCGACCGGTCGGTCGTGACGCCGCGCGGAGATCGCTCCGTGCGGCCGCGGGGTCGCGTCGTCGGCGTCCCGGGTGACCGTCTCGACGACGTCGAAGCCCGCTGCGGAGACCGCTGCTGCCAGGCGGTCCACCGACCACCGGTGGGCGGTGGTGACCGCGTGGTCGAACGGCTCCACGTCCGGTCCGGTGGGGAACCCGACGAGCAGCCGGCCGCCGGGGCGGAGGACCCGCGCGAACTCCTCGAGCGGACGTCGCAGGGCAGCCGGGTCGTGGTGGATCAACGAGTACCAGGCCAGGATGCCTCCGAGGCTCTCCGGCTCGTCGGGGAGCGCGTCGACGTCCGCGACCGCGAACGGGATGCCCGGGTGCGCCTGCCGGGCGTGGGCGACGAACTCCGGGACCCGGTCCACACCCCGTGCGTCGTGACCGAGCGAGGCGAGCTGTGCGGTCCAGTGTCCGGGGCCGCACCCGGCGTCGAGCAGGGGTCCGTCGACGGTCGACGCCCACGCCGTCACCAGCGCCTCGTCGGCCGCGTGGACGGACGTCATCGACCCCAGGTGCTCGATGTACTCGACGGCGCGACGCGAGTACGCCGACGTGACGGGGTCCGGGTCGCCGGGACGCACCATCACCACGTCGACGTCGTCCTCGTGGTCACGGACGAACCCGTGCCGCTCGTAGAGCCGCTGTGCCGCACTCCCCTGCAGCACGATGAGCCGCGTGTCCCCGGCGTGCGGCTCGGCCAGCACGGTCCGCAGCACCGACGACCCGATGCCGCGCCCCTGCAGGTGCGGCGCGAGGTACAGGTGCTCGATCCACCGGTCGCTGCCGTCGACCCGGACCGTGACGGAGCCGACGTCGGCACCGTCGACCACGATGACCCGCGTGCTGTCGGGCAGGAACCCGCGCCGCAGCCGCTCCCGGACGCGCACGTCGTCGTACCGGCCGAGTCGGCGGAGGTCGGCTCGGAGCACCTCGGCCCGGAGCTCCGCGATCCACTCCACGTCGTCGGGGGTACCGGGGCGCTGCGAGATGTCCATCCCCGCCATCGTACGGTCGCCGGGACACGCCGTAGCCTGGCCGCGTGGCACCTTCGCGAGCGGTCGGGTTCGACCTCGACGGAACCCTCTTCGACCACCGGGGCGCGGCCCGCACCGGCGCGGAGCAGTTCCTCACCGGGCTGGGCGTCACCGTCACCCCGTCGGTGCTCGACGCCTGGTCCGCCGCCGAGGACGAGCACTTCGAGCGCTGGCGTTCCGGCGAGATCGGCTTCCAGGAGCAGCGGCGCGAGCGGCTCCGGACCGTCCTGCCCCCGCTCGGGATCGTGCTCCCCCGCGACCCCGACGCTCTGGACTGCGTGTTCGAGCGGTACCTCGACGCCTACCGCGCCGCCTGGCGTGCGTTCCCGGACGTTGCGCCGCTGCTCCGCGAGCTCCGGACGCGCGGCTACCGCCTCGGGCTGCTGACGAACGGGTCCGCCGCGCAGCAGTCCGAGAAGCTGGCCGCGACCGGACTCGACACCGCCCTCGACGCGGTGTGCATCTCGGAGCGCATCGGCGTGCAGAAGCCCGACGAGGGAGCCTTCCACGCACTCGCCGAGGCACTGGGGGTGCCCGCGTCGGCGTGCCTCTTCGTCGGTGACGACCCGGTCAACGACGTCGCCGGGGGCCGGGCCGCAGGGATGCGCACCGTCCTGGTCGACCGGTACGCCGACGGTGCACCCGACGTCCGGCACCATGTGCTGTCCGCGCTCGGCGAGTCCTGAACGACGCGGCGTCCCGGTCGGCTCGTGCCGTGGGGCTCGCGCCGTTCCCTAGGCTGGTGCGATGCGCTCCCTGACCCGGCTCGACGACTGGACGGCAGACGAGGTCGAGGAGGTCTTCGCCCTCGCGGACGCGTACCGCACCGGTCAGGGGCCGACGACCGACGGCTCTGCGGTGATGTTCTTCCCCGCGACCAGCCTGCGCACGCGGGTCACGTTCGAGCGCGGTGCCGCGACGATGGGGCTGCAGCCGATCGTCTTCCCGGACACCACGCTCGACAAGCCCGAGGCGCTCTCGGACGTCGCCGGCTACCTGGCCTCGTGGGCGGACGTCCTCGTCGTCCGCCACCACGACCTCGCCGTCGTCGAGGGCCTCGCGGGTGCCGGAGCACTCCCCGTCGTGAACGCGATGACCGACGAGAACCACCCGTGCGAGGTGCTGTCCGACCTGTACGCCCTGCGGCGGGAGCAGCGCGACCTCGGCACGCTGCGCTTCCGTTTCGTGGGCGCCGACGGCAACATCGCCCGGGCATGGCAGGAGGCCGCCCGCGTCCTGCAGCTCGACCTGGTGCAGTGCTGCCCCGCCGACCTCGCGACCCCCGGAGCCGCGTGGACGGACGACCTCGCGACCGCGATCCGGACCGCTGACGTCGTCATCACCGACGGGCCCGGTCGGCATGCCGAGGCGCTCGAGCCGTTCCGGGTCACGGCGGACCTGCTCGACACCGCACCGGCCGGCGTCCGCTTCGCCCCGTGTCCGCCGTTCGTGCGCGGGCGGGAGGTCAGCGCGGACGCCGTGGCACACCCGGCCTTCGTCGGGCACGGGTTCAAGGGGTCGCTGCTGCCGGTGCAGCAGGCCGTGCTGGCGCACTGCATCGGTCTCGCCTGATCCGGCCGACTCCCTACCGCTCGACTCGCACGGGAGCGCGGCCCGACCGACCAGCCCGGACCCGGAGACATCGCACGGAGAGCGCGATGCCCACTCCGTCGAGCACGACGAGGAGTCCGAGCGCGGCGTGCGCGACCACCCAGAGCGCAGCGTCGTGCGGGAGCAACTGCGACGGGTCGAACGCACCGGTCGACTCCGAGCGGTCGACAGCCCAGTCATCAGCCTCCGTGTACAACGTGAAGAAGGCGACGAACGCCGCGTTGAACACGGCCGCGAGCGCCCAGATCACCGAGACCGTCACCCGGGAGAGCGGCCGGGGCGCACCGACGTCGGACATGGGGCAACCGTAGACGGGAACGACCGGGCGACCGGCAGGGGAACCGCATCCTGGCGTGAGCGTCCTCGAAGGGACGGAACGACGAAAGCCCCCGGTTTCCCGGGGGCTTTCGTCTGTGGTGGGCGATACTGGGATCGAACCAGTGACCTCTTCCGTGTCAGGGAAGCGCGCTACCGCTGCGCCAATCGCCCAGAGGAGTGTGGAACTGGAGGTGGGGACGGGATTCGAACCCGCGTGGACGGCTTTGCAGGCCGCTGCCTAGCCTCTCGGCCACCCCACCATCGAGGTTCACGTCTCCGTGAGTACCCGAACGGTGGGATACCCTCTGGTGAGTCGTGACGTTCCGGAGAACACCACACTCGAGCGGATGACGAGATTCGAACTCGCGACCCTCACCTTGGCAAGGTGATGCGCTACCACTGCGCCACATCCGCATTTGTCTGACCCGCTGTCGCGGCGACGACGTAAACTCTATACGAACCCGAGGGCATCCACCAAAATCCTCCTCGTTCACCGGGCGTGTCCCCCGTGTTCATGCGGATCGGGCGGGTTCCACCGTCCGCGCCACACCCGGGACGCGCGCTGTGTTCGGCACCGGCCCCGGCATCCGCTACTATCGACTGGCACGCACAGTGCAGGGGGCGATTGGCGCAGTTGGTAGCGCGCTTCGTTCACACCGAAGAGGTCATCAGTTCGAGTCTGGTATCGCCCACCCACCCGCAAGAGCCCGGCGCAACAGCGTCGGGCTCTTCGCATCTGTTGAGACAGTCACCAGCCAGATCGGACGAAGGGGCGCATGACCGACGTCGACCTCGAGTTCGCCCGGGTCCGGGCAGTCCTCGACCGTCCGACCCTCCGGCTGATGTCCCGGCCGACCAGTGCCGTCGTCCTCGCCGTGTTCCGCACGGTGTTCGACCGCGACGTGCAGTACGTCCCCGCGGACCGGATGCACCTGCAGGTCGAGGAGCACGTCGCACGGCTCCAGGCCGCCGGCGCGCGCACCCCCGCGAGCGAGCAGGCGGAGCAGCCCGAGCAGGACGCCCGACCGAACGGCCGCGCCCTCTGCCGCGAATGGGTCGCCGCGCAGTGGCTCGTCCGCTCGAACTCCCCCGACGGCGACGAGCAGTACTCCCTGACGAGCCACGCGCTCGAGGCCCTGTCCCTCGTCGACGCCCTGTCGTCCGACCGGGCGCTCATCAGCGAGAGCCGGCTCGCGATGATCGTCGACGCCGTGCACCGCTGGGCCGCCCGCGCCGAGCCCGACCCCGACGTGCAGATCCGCCGCATCGACGCGCAGATCGCCGAGCTCCAGGCCGAGCGGGAGCGACTCGAGCACGGTGACGTGGACACCGTGGACGACGCCCGGATGCGCGACGGCTACACGAACATCTCCGACCTGATCCGCCAGCTCCCGAGCGACTTCAAGCGTGTGGAGGAAGCGGTGGCGACGATGCACCGCTCGATCGTCGAGGACTTCCGGCAAGAGGTCCGTCCGATCGGCGAGATCCTCGACGACTACCTCGCCCGCACGGACAACCTCATGCAGGCCACGCCCGAGGGCCGTGCGTTCGAGGGGGCGTTCGAGCTGCTCCGCGACGACGCCCTGCTGCTGCGGCTCCGAGACGACATCGCGACGATCCTGGCCCACCCCTTCGCGGACTCCCTCGGGGCGTCCGAGCGCCGGGCCTTCCGCAACACGGTGGTCATCCTCCGCCAGGGCATCGAGGACGTCCTCGCCCAGCGACGACAGCTCACGGCGACCCTGCGCGACCAGATCGTCGCGCACGACGTCGCCCGCGACCGCGAGCTCGACGCCGTCATCCGGTCGATCGAGCGCGGGCTCGCGACCTGGATGGAGCAGGGGTCGGCGCGCGACCGGCTGCCCCTCGGCCTCCTGCCGGCGACGGCCGAGGTCGGCACGCTGCGCGAACGGTTCTACGACCCGGACGCCGAGTCCGTGCCGCCCGCGATCGAGGAGCCGGACGACGACGTCTTCGAGGAACTCGACGTGGAGACGCTCCGGCGACACGGCGGACCGCTCCTCACCGAGCTCCGCGCGGCACTGCGCTGGGCCGAGGCCGACTCCAGCGTCGACGCCTTCCACGGCCTGCCGCCGGAGCAGCGGCGTCCGGTCGAGCTCTTCGGGCTCGCGCACCTCCTCACCGGTCACGAGGACTTCGAGTCCGCCACGCACCTCGCGGAGCACCGGACGGTCCGTCCCGACGGCAGCCCGGTCACCTTCCACATGCCGACCGCGGCGCTCACCGACGAGCGCCACGACCGGACGCCAGACACGAACGACGAACACGCACAGGAGGCGCGGTGAGCGACACGACGCCGGCACCGGTCGACGAGACGGTCCCGTACGACGACCCCGCACCCGTCCCGCAGGACGACGAGCGCGACGAGCGCGACGAGACGAGCTTCGCCCTCTTCGAGGGCGACGAGGGACGACTGGACGACCGGCAGCGCCGTGCCCTCGTGGCGCTGCTCCGCAACTCCTACGTCAGTGCACGGACGCACGCCGACGAGTGGCGCGCCGTGCTCGACGCGGAGTACCAGCTCCGCTCGCGCCTCAACGACCTGTTCCTCGAACTGCACGTGGACCGCGACCGCGAGGTCGCCTGGAAGCGTCAGGCCCGCTCCGAGAGCCAGCGCCGCGGCTTCCCCACCCTGCTGCGCGACGTCCCGTACACGCGCGAGGAGACGATCGTCCTCGTCTACCTGCGCATGCGCCTCCGCGCCGACACCCGCCCGGGCCCGGACCAGGTCGTCGTCGACCGCTCCGAGATCCTCGGGCACGTCGCCGGGTTCCGCCCCGCGACGGCGACCGACCGCACCCGTGACGAGGGCCGCGTGGCGAAGGCGGTCGAACGCCTCGTGACCGCCCGGATCCTGCTGAAGACGAGCGACCCGGACCGGTTCCGGGTCGCGAGCGTGGTGGAGGTGCTGCTCCCGCTGGAGCGGCTGCGCGACCTCGACACGTGGTTGGCGAGCACAGCGTCGCGGACCGCCGCCGCGCCCGGGGACGCGACCACCCCGGACGGCGAGCCGACCGACGGGGACGACCCGTCCCTCCTGGCCGACGAGACCGACACCGACGACGAAGGCGAGACGGAAGCGTGACCGACACCTTCGAGATCCCGGCCCTGTTCGACACGGTCGCGCAGTGGCGCGCCGAGTCGATGCAGGTCGTGAACTGGGGCGGCTTCCACGGCCACCGCCAGGTCGAGCTGTCCGGCACCGCGACGCTCATCTCGGGCGCGTCCGGCACCGGCAAGTCGACACTGATGGACGCGTACCTCGCCGTGATGATGCCGTCGGACGTGCCGTTCAACGGCGCGTCGAACGACGCGACCACCGGGCGCGCGCGCAGTGCCGACCAGCGGAACCTGCTGACGTACCTGCGCGGCAAGGTGGACACCCGTCGCGACCCCGAGTCCGGCGCCCTGCGCGACGTGAACCTGCGCGGCGACGACCAGACCACGTGGGGTGCCGTCGCGGTGACGTTCCGGAACGACGACGAGCGGCGCTTCACGGTGCTGCGCGCGTACATCGTGCCGAAGCGTGCGCGGGGCGTCGGCGACATCCAGATGACCATGGCGACGGTGGACGACACGTTCGACCTGCGCCGGCTCGAGGAGTTCGTGCCGACGCGGTTCCACCACCTCGAGCTCACCGGACGCGTGCCGGGGCTCGTCATCCGCGACACCTACCAGGAGCTCGCGTACACGCTGCAGACCCGCCTCGGGATCGGCGACTCCGGCGGCGGCAACCGGGCGATGCGGCTCCTCGCGCGCATCCAGGCCGGGCAGCACCTGCCGACCGTCGACGCCCTGTACAAGTCGCTCGTGCTCGAGACGCCGGGCACGTACGAGGCCGCCGACCGCGCCCTCGCGCACTTCTCCGCCCTCGACGAGGCGTACGAGGCGATGGACACCGAGGAGCGCAAGGTCCGCATCCTCTCCCCCATCACCGAACTGCACGCCGAGATCGCGCGCTCGAGGGCCGCGGCCGAGGCGCTCGACGGGATCGCGACCGGCGCCGAGGTCTCCCCGTTCGCGCACTGGACCGCATCGCGCAAGCGCGCGCTCCTGGACGCCGAGGTGGACCGCAACGGGCGCGAACGCACGGCTGCCCGCGCCGAGGTCGCCGCGGCGGAGGCCCGGCACGCCGCGGTCGAGATCGAGCTGCGCGATGCCGAGGCCCGGCTCCGCGACCAGGGCGGGAACGCGCTGGCGCAGCTCGAGGACCGCATCGACCGTCGGACGCGCGAGCGCGACGCCGTCGTCCGCACCCGGGCGACGTTCGACGAGCGGACGGCCGTGCTCGGGTCGCCCGTGTCCACCGAGCAGTCCTTCACCGCCGCGCAGCGGGCGTCGCACGAGTTCCTCGGCACCTACCCCGCGTCGCGCGCGGAGCTCGACGAGCGCCGTGACGCCCTCACCCGCGAGGAGTACCCGCTCCTCGACCGCGAGCGGTCCCTCCGCCAGGAGCGTCAGTCGCTCGAGCACCGACAGGGCGCCATGCCGCTGCCGATGCACGAGGCCCGACTGGCGATGGCCCGCGCCGCCGGCATCGACCCGTCCGAGCTGCCCTTCGTCGCCGAACTGCTCGACGTGCTGCCCGGCGAGGAGCGCTGGCGCACGGCGATCGAGTCCGTCCTGGCGCCCGTCGCCCGCACGCTCCTGGTCGACCAGGACCGCCTCGCCGACTTCAGCGAGGCGATCGACGCGCTCCGCCTGCCGGTGCGCGTGCAGTTCGAGGGCGTCCCGACGGGGCCGCACATCGACGTCGACGGCGACCCGTCCATGGTGTCCGGCAAGCTCGCGATCAAGCAGTCACCGTTCAGCACCTGGGTGCGCGAGCGCATCGAGTCCGACCGCACCGACGCCCGGTGCGTCGGGTCCGCCGCGGACCTCGGCGGCGGCGGTCGGCGCGTCACCGAGTCCGGGCAGCTCCGCGACGGTCGACGCGGTGCCCACGGCGACCGACGTCAGGCGAACGTCATCGGCTTCACGAACGAGGCGCGGGTCGCCTCGGTGGAGCAGGAGCTGGCCGCGATCGCCGAGGACCTCGCCACGCTCGAGGCCCGGCGCACCGACGTCGCGCAGGACATCACGGCGCTCGACGTCCTCCGCGCCGCGCACCAGCACATCGTCGACGTCACGTGGGAGGCGATCGACGTCGTCGGGCTCGAGGAATCGCTCGCCCGCCTCGACCAAGAACGCCAGGCACTCCTCGCCGCCGACGACGGCCTGCGCACCCTGCGTTCGGCCGTGGGTCGGCTCCGGGCGTCCCTCGACGAGGCGTCGGACCGTCGCGCCGCTGCCCGCCAGTCCGTCGCCCGGCTCGAGGAGCGGCACGCCGTGCTCGTGGACGGTCAAGACGCCGCGGCCGAGATCCTGTCGCGCTTCGAGGACACCCCAGACGCCCTGCCGGACGACCGACAGGCGCAGCTGCTGTCCGAGACGTTCGAGGAGATCGGAGCGCCGGACGGCGTCGACGGCTTCGACGACGCCACCCGCCGACTGAAGCGCCGGCTCGAGGAACGCCTCGCGCAGGCGCTCGACGGCGCCGCCTCGGCCTCGACCGCGTTGACGCTGACCTTCCAGCGCTACCAGGACGCCTGGCCGGACCCGAACCTCGGGACCGGCGTCGCGTCCTACCCGGACTACCGCGCCATCCTCGACCAGATCGTCGCGACGGGCCTGCACTCCCGCCGGAGCGAGTGGCGCCGACGCCTGTCGCAGTGGAGCGGCGAGGACCTCGTCCCGCTCGCCGGTGCCTTCGACCGGGCCGTCGTCGAGATCGAGGAGCGGCTCGAACCGGTCAACGAGATCCTCCGCGAGCTGCCCTTCGGTGCGAACCGCGACCGGCTGAAGATCCAGATCCGCCGGGTCACGCGCGAAGAGGTCACGGCCTTCCGCCGGGAGCTCCGGGCGCTGTCGGCGTCGGTCGACACCGAGCTGACCGACGACGTGCTCGAGACCCGGTTCCGCCGGCTCCGACGCTTCATGGCCGTCATCCGCCCCGACCCGTCCGTCCCGCGTGGCGGCCGGACCACGCAGCGCGACGCCGTGCTCGACGTCCGTCGACACATGGAGATCACGGCCGTGCGGTACGACACCGCGGGCAACGACCTCGGCGTGTACTCGTCCCTCGGCGACAAGTCCGGCGGTGAGACGCAGGAGCTCGTGGCGTTCATCGTCGGTGCCGCGCTCCGGTACCAGCTCGGCGACGAGACCCGGCCGCGGCCGCGGTTCGCGCCGGTGTTCCTCGACGAGGCCTTCATCAAGGCCGACTCGGAGTTCGCGGGGCGTGCGGTGACGGCGTGGCTGCGGCTCGGGTTCCAGCTCGTCGTGAGTGCGCCGCTCGACAAGGTCACGGCGCTGGAGCCCTCGATGGAGCGGCTCCTGTCGATGCGCAAGCACCCGGACACCGGGCACTCGTCGATCACCGAGATCGCGCGGGCTGCCGTGGGGGCGTAGGCGCGCCGCCCGTCCCCGGGTCGCCGCCCGTCCGTGGGCTGACCGCCCGTCCCCGGGCCGCCGGGGTCGCACGAACTGCCGCCCGGCGCCGGCAGCAGCGGCACCTCGTGCGACCTCAGCGACGGGCGCACGGCATGTCGTGCGACCGGGGCGACCGTCACCGCCACCCCCGGACTGGGGTGCCGGCAACAGCAGGCCGGTGGGCACTCCTTGACTACGATCGCCAGGAGCTCCACCGACTCCAGCAGGGACCGTACCGTGACCACTCGCACACGCACCGCAGGCGCGATCGTCACCGGGCTCCTCGTCGCCGGCGCGCTGGCTGCGTGTGTCCCGTCCTCCACGGCACCGGGATCGACAGCGGCACCGACCACCGCCACAGCGACTCCGCTGGTCACACCGACGCCGACGCAGACGCCGACGCCCACACCCACCGCGACCCCGACTCCGACCGCGACGCCGACCGCCGTGCCGACGACACTCCCGGTCGGCGACGTCACGTCGAACGGCCGCACCTGGCGGCAGTCGTACGCCGAGGACTTCACGAAGCCCGCCGCACTCGGCACGGTGGCATCCGTCTACCCCGGCATGGGCCTCTACGACGGATTCCAGGACACCAGCGGACTCGGCACGTACGCCCCTGCGAAGGTGCTGTCCGTCGCCGACGGCAACCTCGACTTCAATTTCCACTCCGAGGACGGCCGACCGCTCGTCGCCGCGGTCATGCCGGACGGGTACGCGCCGCACACGACGGCACGCGTCAGCATCCGCTACAAGACCACGGTCACCGACGGGTACAAGTTCGTCGGCATGCTGTGGCCGTCCTCCGACGAGTGGAACGACGGCGAGATCGACTGGCCGGAGTCGCTCACGCTCGGGGCATCGCCGCGCCCAGCGTCCGCGATCCCGGGGACGTACGCGAACCGTCACGTCAAGTACGACCGCTCGGTACAGGTCCACGCGAAGACCGACACCACCGAGTACCACGTCGCCACCACCGAGTGGGACACGGGCATCGTCCGCTTCTACTGGGACGGGGAGCTCGTCTCCTCCACCACCGAGGCCGTGCCGACGAAGCCGATGCGCGTGACCCTGCAGGGCGAGACGTGGACCGACCACGGCGCCGTCCCGACGGACGCATCGGGCACCGTGTCCGTCGACTGGATCTCCATCTGGAACTGACCCGCGCGCGGTACGGTGGGCGCGTGTTCGGACGCCGCTCCCCCAGCCCCCGCCCCCACGACCGACCGGGCCTCGGCATCGGCGCCCTCGTGCGGGTCGTCGACACCGACCAGGGCGGCGAGGAGTGGGCCGACGAACCGATCGGCGTCATCGTCGCACCGGGCGCCAGCCAGCTCGGCGGGACCCAGCGCACCTGGACGGTCGCGTTCGAGGAACCCGTGTACACGAAGGACGGTCGCGGCCCGTTCGAGCGCGCGACCGTCCTGAGTCGTCAGCTGGTGCCGGTCGAGCCGGCACCGGACACCGAGGGCTAGTACTCCTCGTTGCCGCTCTTCATCATGGCCGCGAAGGCCATGCAGACCCCCACGCCACCGAGCACGCCGATGCCGATGATGACGCCTGCGATGAGTTCGAGCATTGGTGACTCCTTGGTTCCGGGGCCGGTCTGGCTGCCCTCAGGTTAGCGGATGCCGCGCATGAGCTTCAGCACCGGCTTGGCGAGGACGAGCAGGACGATCCCGACCGCGACGGCGACGAGCCCGAGGACGGCGAAGTACGGCGCCTCGTCCGTCGGGTCGTAGTACTGCGAGAGCACCCCCGTGACGGCGGTGCCGAGCGACACCGACAGGAAGAACAGGGCCACCATCTGCGTCTGGAACTTCGGCGGTGCGAGCTTCGTGGCCACCGATTGGCCCACCGGCGACAGCAGGAGCTCGGCGATCGTGAAGACGAGCAGGATCCCGACGAGGGCGAGCAGCGGCGTGCCGTTCTGCCCGGTGCCGACGAAGGGCAGGAAGAGCAGGAACGCGACGCCCATGATGCCGGTGCCGAGGGCGAACTTCGTCGGGGTGGACGGCTGGCGGTCTCCGAGCTTCGTCCAGATCGCCGCGAACACACCGGACAGCACGATGATGAAGACCGGGTTGATGGACTGCACCCACGAGACCGGCATCTCCCAGCCGAACAGGGACCGGTCGAGGCGCTCGTCGGAGTAGACGGTCACGACGGTGAACTGCTGCTGGTACAGCGACCAGAACACCGCACTGCCGATGAACAGCGGGATGAAGGCGAACACACGCGACCGCTCCTGTGCGGTGATGCCGCTCGAGAGGATCACCACGAAGTACCCGATCGTGGCGAGGATGACGATGGCGACGACCACGGTGGGCAGGTTGTCGACGTTCAGGAGCCCGGTCAGCACGGCGACCACGATCACCGCGAGTGCCACGAGGACGAGCACGCCGATGAGCGGGAGCCGACGGCGGTCGACGGGGTTCGTGACGTGCCGCACGGACTCCGGCAGCTTGCGGCGGCGGATCGCGTACTGCACGAGCCCGGCCGCCATGCCGACGGCGGCCAGGCCGAAGCCGTAGTGGAAGCCGAGCGAGCTCTGCAGCAGGCCGGTCAGGAGCGGCCCGAAGAACGCCCCGAGGTTCACGCCGAGGTAGTACAGCGAGAAGCCGGCGTCACGGCGGGGGTCGTCCCGGCTGTAGAGCCCACCGACGATCGTCGTCGCCGTGGCCTTGAGCCCGCCGGAGCCCAGCGCGATGAGCACGAGGCCGACGCCGACGCCCGCGACACCGGGGATGAGCGCGAGGGCGATGTGCCCGAGCATCACGACGACGGCGCTGCCGAACAACGTCCGGTCCGCACCGAGCAGCCGGTCGGCGATCCAGGCGCCGATGATGGTGAACAGGTACACGGCGCCGCCGTAGGCACCCATGATCCCGCTGGCGACGCCCTTGTCGATGCCCAGTCCGCCCTGCGAGAGCGTGTAGTACATGTAGATGAGGACGATGCCCTGCATCCCGTAGAACGAGAACCGCTCCCAGAGCTCGACGGCGAACGGCGTCGACAACTCGAACGGCTGCCCGAAGAAGGTCCGCCCGCGTGCGGGCGTGGTGGTACCTGACATGCCGCACATTCTGCCCCTCGGAGCCGGGCCACGCCGAATCGCTGAACTCGCCTCAGGAACGCCGGGCGCGGTCGTTTGGAGGGTTCCCACGACCGCGGCCGACCCACGGGCCACCCGCGTTGTCAGCCCCGGACGGCGTTCACGCGACTCGCGGGTCCGATCAATAGCGTGGGTTCTGCAACACCGGACAGAGCAGTTCAGGAGGGCTCCGACCATGGTCGACACCGCACCCGTCCACAGCACGAACACGCCCAAGGCCGACGCCGCCGGCGACCCCGCCGCGGGCACGCCCGCCGGCGGGACGGACACCGACGTCCGGATCGACGTCGACCTGCTCGCCGAGCACCTGCTCGGCCGTTGGGCGGACGACCGCCGAGCCTCGCGCCGACTCGCACTCGACCCGGCGATGCACAAGGTCGAGGGCATGCCCTACGCCGACGCTCGCGCCCGGACGCTCGACCAGCTCCGCATCCTCGTCGACGCGGGTGCGATCCAGCGCCCCTACCCCGAGGAGTTCGGCGGCTCGAGCAACCACGGCGGCAACCTCGCCGCGTTCGAGGAGCTCACCACGGCCGACCCCTCGATGCAGATCAAGGCCGGCGTGCAGTGGGGGCTGTTCGGCTCGGCCGTGCACCACCTCGGCACCGAACGGAACCACCGCGAGTTCCTGCCGGGCATCGTCTCGTTCGAGGTCCCCGGCTGCTTCGCGATGACGGAGACCGGGCACGGCTCGGACGTCCAGAGCATCGCCACGCGGGCGACCTACGACCCGGCGACCCAGGAGTTCGAGATCCACACGCCCTTCCGCGGTGCGTGGAAGGACTACATCGGCAATGCCGCCCTGCACGGCAAGGCCGCCGTCGTCTTCGCGAAGCTCGTGACGCAGGGCGTCGACCACGGCGTCCACGCGTTCTACGTGCCGCTCCGCGACGCCGCGGGTGCGTTCCTGCCCGGTGTCGGCGGCGAGGACGACGGCTACAAGGGCGGCCTGAACGGCATCGACAACGGCCGGCTGCACTTCGACCACGTGCGCGTCCCCCGCACCAACCTGCTGAACCGCTACGGCGACGTCGCCGAGGACGGCACCTACTCCTCGCCGATCGCCTCGCCCGGTCGCCGCTTCTTCACCATGCTCGGCACCCTCGTGCAGGGCCGCGTGTCGCTCGACGGCGCCGCGGTCGTCGCCCAGAAGATCGGCCTGGAGATCGCGCTGACGTACGCGGCACAGCGCCGCCAGTTCCCGACGGGCGACGGCACCGAGGGTGTCCTGCTCGACTACGGCCGGCACCAGCGCCGGTTGATCCCCCGCCTCGCCACGGTGTTCGCGCAGTCGTTCGCCCACGAGAAGCTCCTCCGCACCTTCGACGACGTGTTCAGCGGGCGTGAGGACACCCCGCAGCGTCGCGAGGACCTCGAGACCCAGGCAGCGGCCTTCAAGTCGATGTCCACGTGGTCGGCCCTCGACACGCTCCAGGAGTGCCGCGAGGCCTGCGGTGGTGCCGGGTTCCTCGCCGAGAACCGCCTCACCGGACTCCGCGCCGACCTCGACGTCTACGTGACGTTCGAGGGCGACAACACCGTGCTGCTCCAGCTCGTCGGCAAGCGCCTGCTCACCGACTTCCGCGCGAAGGCGCCGAAGGACCCGGCGTCGACCGCGAAGTTCGTCGCGGCCCAGGCGGCCACGAAGCTCGCCGACGCAACCGGCCTCCGGCGCCTCGGGCAGACCATGACCGACCGCGGCTCGCTCGCCGCCTCCGTCACGGACCTGCAGGACGCCAGGACGCAGCGCGACCTGCTCGCCGGCCGCGTCGACACGATGGTCACCGAGATCGGCATGCGCCTCGCGTCAGCCGGCAAGGACCGCGCACGCGGTGCCCGACTGCTCAACCGCTCGCAGCACGAGCTCATCGAGGCGGCCAAGGCCCACGCCGAGCTCATGCAGTGGGAGGCCTTCACCGAGGCCATCGACGAGGTCCCGCCGGGAGACACCCGCCGCGTGCTCGTCTGGCTCCGCGACCTGTTCGCCCTCGGCCTGCTGGAGCAGCACCTCGACTGGTACCTCATGCACGGGCGCATCACGGCGCAGCGGGCACGGGCGGTCTCTGCGTACATCGACCGCCTCGTCGCCCGGGTCCGGCCGGTCATCCCGCAGCTGCTCGACTCGTTCGGGTACGAGGCCGGCCACGTCCGCGCACCGATCGCGCTCGGTGCCGAGCAGGCCCGGCAAGACGAGGCGCAGGCATGGTTCGCCGCCGAGGCGGCCGCGGGTCGCCTGCCCGAGCAGGAGAAGAAGCCCCGCGCATAGCGCTGGACGTGGGGCGCGCGTCAGGCGTCGCCGGCGGGCCCGCGGTCCTCGAGGGCCCGGCGGAGCCGCGCCTCGGCGTCGTCCCCGGCGCCGGCAGCAGCGGCAGCGGCCTCGGCGTTGGCCTCGGTCACCGCGCGCACGACCTCTTCGCGCTGGATCTTCACCCCGCGAGGCGCGTCGATACCGATCCGGACGCCGTCCCCGCGGCTGTCGAGCACCGTGATGACGATGTCGTCACCGACGAGGATCCGCTCGCCGACCTTCCGCGTGAGTACCAGCACCCGTTCAGCCTAGCGACACGACGGGGACTCCCAGCAGGTGCACCGACTCCGGCGTGGCGGTCTCCCCCGCGCCGATCGCCACGACCCCGGCCACGTGGGCCCGGTCGGCGACCGCGGCGAGCATGCGGACCGAGTCCTCGTGCTTCCGACCGACGTCCACGACGACCCAGACCTGGTCGGGTGCGAGTCCGGCGGCCGTCGCGACGTCGTCCCAGGCGGCGACCGCGAGCAGCGCGTACCCGTCGCGGACGCCCTCGGCCCGGGCGAGGATCCCGCTCCGCCGGTCGGCCGCGTCGGTCGGCCGGAGTGCGTGTCGGGTCGCGAAGATCCCGGCGGCCGCGTCCACGTCGTTCGGACGCCCGACGAGCAGCACGAGGTCGCCGTCGGCGGACCGGACCGACGGGGCGGGCCGTGTGGGTGCGGTGGCGGCGACCAGCTGCTCGGCCATGACGTCGTCGACGAGCCGAGCCGTCCCTCCAGGAACGACCGACGGACCGGGCACCACGGACGCGACGGGTACCGCGGACGGACCGGGCACGTCCAGGAGGCGCGACCCACCCTGCTCCTCCGCCCCCGCCTCCGGCAGTGCACGCGTCGGGCGCGGGGCGCTCCCCGTGATCCCGTCGGCGACGAAGCCGTCGAGCACCGACGCGAACGCGTCAGCCCGCGTGGACGCGGTGCCGTCGTGGCCGGCGATGCGCGCCTCCGCGGCTTCGGCGTCGGCCAGGAGCGCGGCGATGCCCGCCCGCTGCACCGGCGAGTCGGCGATGGCGACGCGCGCCGTCGGGACGTCGTCGGGGCCGGGGACCTCGACGGTCGCCTCGACGTGCGCCTTGCGGAACAGCCCGCCGATGCCCGGTGTGGTGACGCGCTCGGCGGCGACGATGCGTGCGCCCGGTCCGAACTCCGAGCGAACGGCGTCCCGGAGCTCGTCGAGCGTGGCGCCGTTACGCTGCAATCGGGTCGGCGGCACGGACCACTCCCACGGTCTCGATGGTGGAGCCCGCGGCGGTGGCCTCCTGGTAGGAGAGCACCGGCAGGCCGTTCGACTGCGCGGAGACCATGCGGTGCACGGCCGGGCGGAGCTGCGGGGCGCAGACGAGGACGGCGGAGATCCCCTGGTCCTCGACGGAGCGAACGGCCTCGCGGAGCGACCCGAGGACCTGCTCGATGCGGTGGGCGTCGAGGACGATCTGGGTCCCCTGCTCGGACGGCCGGAGCCCCTCGAGCATCGACTGCTCGAGCAGCGGGTCGATCATGATGACCCGGAGCGTGGCGGCGTCGAGGTACCGGGCGGGCAGCGCGGGGCCGAGTGCGGCGCGGGCGGCCTCGACGAGCCCCTCCGGGTCGGTCGACACCTTGGCGCGGAGCGTGAGGCCCTCGCAGATCCGGCCGAGGTCGTTGATCGGGACCCGTTCGGCGAGCAGGCCCTGCAGGACCCGCTGCAGCTCGGCGAGCGAGAGCATCCCGGGGACGAGCTCCTCGACGGCCGCGGGGTTGACCTGCTTGACGCCCTCGGTGAGGACCTTGACGTCCTCGCGGGTGAGGAGCCGCGCGGCGTTGTCGCCGATGATCGCCTGCAGGTGCGTGACGAGCACGGAGACGCGGTCGATGACGGTCGCGCCGGTCATCTCGGCGGCGTGCCGGAGCTCGGCTGGGACCCACTTGCCGGCGAGGCCGAACACCGGTTCGACGGTGGTCTCCCCCGGGAGGCCCTCGAGGTGGTCGCCGAGCGCGAGCACGCTGCGCGACGGTGCGGTGCCCCGGCCGGCCTCGACGCCGGCGATGCGGATGGCGTAGGTCGACGGCGGGAGCTCGATGCTGTCGCGGGTCCGGACGGGCGGGACGACGATCCCCATGTCGATCGCGATCTTCCGGCGGAGTGCCCGGACGCGGCCGAGCAGGTCGTCCGAGGCGCCGGACACCATGTCGACCAGGTCGGGCGCGAGCAGGATCTCGAGGGCGTGCACGCGCATCTGCTCGATGAGGTCCTCGGGGGTGTCGGCGCTCGGCGCGGCGGCCTCCATGGCCTGCTGCTGAGCGACGGCCGCCTCCTCGCGCTTGGTGTTCTGCCCGAGGCGCCACCCGATCACGAGCAGCGTGGCGCCGATGACCAGGAACGGGACGATCGGCATGCCGGGGATGAACCCCATCGCGATCGCCGCGACGCCCGCGATCACGAGGGCGTTCCGCGACTGGGTGAGCTGCTGCGACGCCGAGGTGCCGATCTCGGTCTCGGCGCCGGAGCGGGTGACGATCATGCCCGTCGACACCGCCATGAGGAGCGCCGGGATCTGCGTGACCAGCCCGTCGCCGATGGTCAGGATGCCGTACTTCGACAGGGCGTCGGTGATGGACAGCCCGTTCTGCACCATGCCGATGGCGATGCCGCCGACGAGGTTGATGACGATGATGAGGATGCCGGCGATCGCGTCGCCCTTGACGAACTTCGACGCACCGTCCATGGCGCCGTAGAAGTCGGCCTCGGCGGACACGGCGGCACGGCGTTCCTTCGCCTGGGCGTCGGTGATGAGCCCCGCGTTGAGGTCCGCGTCGATCGCCATCTGCTTGCCGGGCATCGCGTCGAGGGTGAACCGTGCCCCGACCTCGGCGACGCGCTCGGCGCCCTTCGTGACGACGACGAACTGGATGACGACGAGGATCAGGAAGATCACCGCGCCGATGATGATCGAGCCGGAGACCGCCACGTGGCCGAACGCCTGGATGACGTCGCCGGCGAACCCCTCGCCCAGGACGAGCCGCGTCGACGCGACGTTCAGGCCGAGCCGGAACAGCGTCGCGACGAGCAGCAGCGACGGGAACACCGAGAAGTCGAGCGGCTTCTTCACGAACAGCGTCGTGAGCAGGATCACCAGCGCCAGCAGGATGTTGCAGATGATGAGGAAGTCGAGCAGGAAGGACGGCACCGGCAGGATCAGCAGCAGGATGATGCCGACGATGAAGACCGGGACGACGAGCTTCGGCAGGTCCTTGCGGTTCATGCGGGCACCCCTTCGGGAGTCGGGTTCGGGCGGAGCTTCCGGGGGCGGAGGTCCCCGCTGATCGTGGCCGGGTCGATGACCGTCGCGACCTCGTCCGGGGTGGTCGGCCGCGGCGGCGCGTGCGTCCCGGCCGCCGCGCCCCTGGCCTTGAGCGCCATGACGAACGACAGCACGCGGGCGACCGGCGTGTAGAGGTCGACCGGCACCTCCTGCCCGAGCTCGCACGCGGCGTGCAGCGCACGGGTGAGCGGGACGTCCTGGACGATCGGCACCCGGGCCTCGAGCGCCTTGTCGCGGATCATCGCCGCGACCGGACCGGCGCCCTTCGCCACGACGCGCGGCGCGGACTTCCCCGGCTCGTACGACAGCGCGACGGCGTAGTGCGTCGGGTTCGTCATCACGACGTCCGCGGTGCCGATCGCCTGCACCATCCGGTTCCGGCTCATCGCGAGCTGTCGGGACCGGCGCTGGGACTTCACGAGCGGGTCGCCCTCGGCGTGCTTGTTCTCGTCCTTGACCTCGCGCTTGGTCATCATCGTGCGCTTGCGGTTGCGGCGGATCACGACGAAGACGTCGAGCGCGGCGAGGACCAGGCCGGCGACGATCGCCGCCCGCAGCAGGGTGCCGGTCCCGGCGGCCGCGGCGTCGAGCACGGCGGACAGCGGCAGCGACCCGCTCGTCATGAGGACGGGGACGAGTGCCTGCACGGCCGTCCAGAGCACGAGGCCGACGACGGCGGTCTTGAGGAGCGCCTTGCACCCGTTCCAGAGCGCCTGGGTGCCGAACACCCGCTTCAAGCCCTGGATCGGGTCGAAGTGCTCGGGCTGCGGGGCCAGCTTCCGGACGTGCACGCCGCCCTGCGCGACCGCTGCGGCGAGCACGGCGACGGCGACGACCCCGAGCATCGGGCCGAGGGTCCCGCCGAGCGAGCCGAGGGCCTCGTGGAACACGGCGTTCATGGTGCCGATCGTCGGGTCGGCGATGACGCGCTGCACGGCTCGGAGCTGCTCGGAGCCCGCGGCGGCGGCGTTGCCGATCGCGGACGGCATCATGAGTGCCGCGACCGCGATCCCGATCCACGCGCCGAGGTCCTGCGACCGCCCGATCTGGCCCTTCTGGTGGACCTCGCGCATGCGCTTCTGGGTCGCCTGCTCGGAGCGTTCTCCGCTGTCGGACACGTCGTCACCCCCGTCCCGTGATCGCGGCCACCGCGTCGCCGGTGAGGGACGAGACGACGGACGGCAGGGCCATGAAGAGCGCGCCGGCGAAGACGACGGTCAGCCCGATCTTGATCGGGAAGCCCATCTGGAAGGCGTTGAGCGCCGGGGCGACGCGCGTGAGCAGGCCCAGGCCGACGTCGGCGAGGAAGAGCACCACCACGAGGGGCCCGGCGATCTGCAGCGAGGACAGGAACATCTGCGTGAGCGCGGTGACGAGCACGGACGCCAGGCCGCCGAGGTCGAACGTGCCGGTCAGCGGCACCGCGTCGAAGGAGCGCACGAGGCCGGCGACGATGAGCTGGTACCCGCCCGAGGCGAACAGCAGCGCGAGCGCCGCCATCTGGAACAGCCGCGTGAACTGGGCGCCGTTCACCTGCGACTGCGGGTCGAAGGCCTGCGCCAGCGTGAACCCGCCGAACAGGTCGATGAGCGCACCGGCCGACTGCACGGCGGCGAACACGAGGAACACGAGGAACCCGAGGGCGAGCCCGACGAGGAGCTGCGTCAGGAGCGCGAGCAGGAACGGTCCGGTGTCGAGCGACTCGTACCCGACCGCGACGCGCGGGGCGACGCCGATCGCCAGCCCGATGCCGAGGATCACCTTCACCGTCGCGGGGAAGGCGCGGTACGAGAACGGCGGCGCGATGACGAAGAACGCGACGAGGCGGACGCCGGCGAGCATCGTCGCCTCGAGGCGGTCGCCGTCGATCGACAGCTCCATCAGGCCGTTCCCAAGAGCTTCGGGATCATGTCGAACGCGACGTGCGTGAACCCGACCATCTCCGAGATCATCCAGTTGCCGCAGACGACCAGGGCGATCGCGACGGCGACGGCCTTCGGCACGAAGGAGAGCGTGACCTCCTGGATCTGCGTGACCGACTGGAACAGCGAGATCGCGAAGCCCACGACGAGCGACGTCACGAGCACGGGCGCGGCGAGCTTCGCCGACACCAGGAGCGCCTGGAGCGTGAGGTCGATGACGGCCTGCTGGTTCATCAGTGCACCACCTGGTAGCTCTCGATGAGGGACTTGATGATGAGCCCCCACCCGTCGACGAGGACGAACAGCAGGATCTTGAACGGGAGCGAGATCATGACCGGCGGGAGCATCATCATGCCCATCGACATGAGCGCCGCGGAGACGACGAGGTCGATGACCAGGAACGGGATGAAGATGACGAACCCGATGATGAAGGCGCTGCGGAGCTCGGAGATCACGAACGCGGGGATCACCGTCGTCATCGGCACGTCGGCCATCGACTTCGGGTTGTCCTGACCGGCGGCACGGGTGATGAGCGCCACGTCCTCCTCACGCGTCTGGTGCAGCATGAAGGTCCGCAGCGGCTTCGTCCCGATCTCGACCGCCTGGGTGAAGTCGAGGTGGCCGGCGAGGTACGGCTGCAGGGCGTCGTCGTTGATGTGCCCGAGGACCGGGGCCATCACGAAGAGCGACAGGAACAGCGCGAGGCCGGCCAGCACCTGGTTCGGCGGGATGGACTGCAGCGCGAGGGCGTTCCGCGTCATCGCGAGCACCACGAAGATCTTCGTGAACGACGTCATCATCAGCATGAGGGCCGGTGCGACGCTGAGCAGGGTGATCCCGATCAGGGTGACCACGGCGGACGACGGGGTGCCGTCCGGGCCGTTCACGCTGACGCTGAAGTCACCGGTCGACGGCGGCGTGGGCGTGGCGGGAGCGGTCGGCTGCACGACACCGGCCGCGTGGGCGCCGGTCGCCGTGAGCATGAGGAAGCCGGCGACGATCGTCACCCCCAGCAGGAGGAGGGCGATCAGGCGTCCGGTGCGTGCCGCGGTCACCCGGCCCGCCGGTTCCGGAGCGCCGAGGCGGCCTGCCGCCAGGTGTCTGCGGACAGGATCGACCCCTGCAGCTGCTGCGCCGTGGGCAGCGTGGTGCGCTGCGAGCGGCGGTTGCGGGGACGCATGGGCAGCGGCTGCGCCGCGTCGGACGGGAGGGACGGCTCAGCTGCCGTCTGCTGCTCCAGTTCCTGACGGAAGCGGTCGGCCGACGGGGTCGGACGCACCGGCAGCGTCACCGGCCCGGTCACGATCGTGAGTTCCGGCGCCGGCGCCTGCCCGCTGGTGAGCAGGGCGACACCGTGCTCGGAGACACCGAGCACGAGGCGCTCGCCCTCGACGTCGACGACGACGACGCTCGCCTTGCCGCCGATGCCCTGGCGGCCGACGACCTCGACCGACGCCGAGCGGCGGCCCTTGGCCTTGCCCGCACCCAGGCCGCTCTTCGCGACGCGACGGTGCAGCACCCACATCAGGGCGAGCACGACGCCGAGCGAGAGCGCGACGCGGAGGACGATGACGGCGGTGTCCACGTCGGGGCTCAGACGCTCTCGGCGACGTCGAGGATCTTCGTGATCCGGACCGCGTAGTCCTGGTCGACGACGACGACCTCGCCGTGCGCGATGAGCCGGCCGTTGAGCAGGACGTCGGCCGGGGCTCCGGCGCTGCGGTCGAGTTCGACGACCGCGCCGGGCTCCATGCCGAGCACGTCGCGCACGGACATCCGGGTGCGGCCGATCTCCACCGTCAGGGTCATCTCGACGTTGTTGATCCGGCCGAGGTTCCCGGCGGGCAGGCTCGTCGTCGGCGCCGCGGCGGCAGGTGCGGACACCGTGCCGTTCTCGCGGACGCGCAGCGCGAACCAGCCGCCGGGGACGCCACCGGCGGTCAGCTCGAACACGACCGTGTCCGGGTCGGCCAGGAGCGCCGAGGCCGACTCGCGCCGAGCGTCGCCGAGGACGCCGACGCCGAGGACACCGGCGGCGGCCTCGAGGGACGGGCGGAGCACGTCGGTCACGTCGACGATCCCGTGGTCGGTGCCGCCCGCGGCGACGACGGCCTCGAGGTCGGTGAGCACGAGGACGAGGTCGGCCGACAGGCCGCCGACGAAGGACGCGACCACCGCGTCACCGGCGGCCTCGAGGGCAACGGGGGTCGCGCCTCCCGGGACCGCCACCGCTGCCAGCGGAGCGGCCGTCGGGAGCTGCGCGGCGAGGGCCTCGGCCGCCTGCGTGTGGAGGGTGGTCGTGACGGTCATGCGGGCTGCTCCGATGTGGTGGTGACGACGATGCCGGCGAGGCGCGAGCCGTTCGCGCCGACGGCGGCGGTGCCGACGGGCTCGCCGTCGACCGCGATGGTGAGGGGGCGGTGCTGCGGGTGCGGCAGCGGCAGCACGTCGCCGACGGCGAGGCGCAGGACCTGCGACGGCAGCACGGTCGCCGGGGCGAACCGCAGGCTGACGCCGACCGGGACGCCGGCGAGCTGCGCGTCGACGAGGGCGCGGGCGTCGGCGGGGGTGACGTGGGCAGCGGCCTCGCCGAGCTGCGGCAGGACGGCGTCGGCCGGCAGCGCGAGCGTGCCGGGGGCGACGCGCTCCCCCACGCGGATCGTGAACGAGGCGACGATCATGAGGTCGCCCTTCTGGGCGGCCTGGGCGAACTGCGAGTTGAACTGGAAGCCGCCGGCGGTGACGTCGTGCGCGAGCAGGCCGCCGAACGAGTAGCGGAGGTCGTCGAGGGCGTCCTCGACGATCTTGCGGACGAGCGCCTGCTCGATCGGGGTGAACGTCCGGTCCGGGGTCGGGAGCGGCTTGGAGGCGCCGAGCGCGTGCGAGACCCAGGTGAGCGCGGCGTCGAGCGGGACCTGCAGCACGCCCTTCGGGACGACGTCCGCGATGGGGAGCAGGACCATGCCGGTGAGCGCGGGCAGCGAGGCGGCGTACTCGTCGTACGTCGTCATCTGGACCTGCTCGCACGTGACCTGGCTCACCGCGCGGACCTTCGCCGTCAGCTGGGTGCCCCACTGGCGCGCGAAGGTCTCGAAGGCGAGCTCGAGGACCCGGGCGTGCTCGCGGGCGAGCGTCGACGGGCGCGCGAAGTCGTACACCTCGGGCGCTGGCAGGGTCTCGGTCACGGGTGCGTCTATCGGTTCGCTGTGGAAGACCCGTCAGTACTGTGCCCCTTTCTGGGGCGGTGGTGCACTCAGCCGGCTCGTGCCCCGTCCTGCGCCTTCGCCAGGGCCGGCATCAGCGCGCTGACGTCCTGGTCCTGGTTCGACAGCACCACGATGTCGACCCGCCGGTTCAGCGTGAGGTCGGCGTCCGTCCCGCCCTTCGCCAGCGGACGGCTCGAACCGAACCCGACGCTCTGGATGTGCTGGGCCGGCATCCCGCCGCGTTCCACGAGGTCGCGGAGCACCCCGGTCGCGCGGGCGGCGCTCAGCTCCCAGTTCGTCGCGTACGGCGCGGTGGAGTTCCGCTGGTCGGCGTGGCCCTCGACGCTGACGTCGTGGCCGCTGGTCTTGAGCACGGGGGCGATGGCGTCCATGATCCGCTTCGCCTGGTCGGACAGGTCGGCGCTGTTCGTGGTGAAGTACGTCTCGCTGCCGACCAGCCGGACCGTGAGCCCGCGGGCGTCGACCGTGAACTGCACGTTCGACGTCTGCCCGGCCTTCGCGAGGTTCGCCTTGATCGCCTGCTCGATGGCCTGCAGGTCGTCGAGCTCCTTCTTCGCCGCGGCGACGTCGGCCTTCGTCGCGGTCGTCGGGACCACGGTGGAGGCCGGGTCGACGTTGGTGTCCTTCGTGCCGGACGACGCGGTCGAGTGGTCCGCCTGGGACTTGTCGACGGAGTACCCGGAGCCGTCCTTGACCTCGTCCTTCGTCACGACCGTGCCCGACGCCGTGTCGACCTTCTGCGACTTCACCTCGCCGAAGCCCGTGGCGAGCGAGTTCTTCAGCTGGATGTACTTCTGCTGGTCGACCGTGGACATCGCGAAGAGCACGAGGAACATGCACATCAGCACGGTGATCATGTCCATGTACGAGGCCATCCAGCGCTCGTCGGGGTGCTCGGCCTCGTCGTGCGACTTCTTCGAGCGTCCACGACCGCGCCCGCGGGGGTTGGCGCTCATCGTCAGGCCGCCAGCTGCTGGTCGTCGGCGTCTGCGTCGCTGCCCTTGCCGGCCTTCGCCTTGCCGCCCTTGGCGTCCCCACCGCGCGCCGCGGGCGGGACCATGGCGGTCAGGCGCTCGCCGAGCAGGCGCGGCTGGCTGCCGGCCTGCACCGCGAGGAGCCCCTCCATGAGCAGCGTCTGGCGGTCGGCCTCGAGCTGCGCGAGCTTGCGGAGCTTCCCGCCGATCGGCAGCCACAGGAAGTTGGCGGTGAGCAGGCCCCAGAGCGTCGCGACGAACGCGCTCGCGATGAGCGGACCGAGCTCGTCGGGCTTGCCGAGGTTCGCGAGGACGTGGGTCAGCGACACCACGGTGCCGATGATGCCGACGGTGGGGGCGAAGCCGCCGAGGCCCATGAAGAACGAGCTGGCCGACCGGACCGGGGCGGCGTTCGACTCGATCTCGTCCTCGAGCAGGATCCGCAGCTCGTCGCCGTCCGTGCCGTCCGCGATGTTCTGCAGCGCCTTCTTCATGAACGGGTCGTCGTGCTTGTCGGCCTCCTGCTCGAGCGCGAGCAGACCGTTCGCACGGGCCGTCTCGGCGAGCCCGACCACGTCGTCGATGACCGACTGCGGCGGGGTGACCTTGCCGGTGAACGCCTTCGGCACGGCCTTGAAGCTGGCGATGGCGTCCTTGAGGGTCGTGCTCGCGATGCCGCAACCGATCGTGGCGCCGAACACGAGCAGCATCGGTGCCGGCAGGAACAGCCCGGCGAGCTCGACGTGCTCCATCTCGACCATGCCGAACAGGGCGCCGAAGGCGAGCAGGATCCCGATGATCGTCGCGATGTCCACGTCAGCGACCCCCGTCCTGCGTGCGGGGTGCCCGGTCGGTGGACACGGCGTGGATCGGGGCGACCGGTGCCAGCGTCGGCTGCGGGCCGGTGGCGTTCCGCGCGGCGGTGTCCGTGCCGTAGGCCATGCCGACGATGCGTGCCCGGTACGCGGCGATCAGGTCGATGACGTCGGCCAGGGACTCGCGGACGATGTACTTGGCGCCGTCGACCATGATGAGCGTCGTGTCCGGCGTCTCCTGGATGCGCTCCACGAGATCGGGGTTGACAGCGAATCCGCTGCCGTTGAGTCGTGTGACGACGATCATGGCCCGTCCTGGTTCTCGATCGTCCCGCCGCCGTCCGTGGGGCGGGATGCTGCCCGTCCGTGGGCTGCACCGAGGACTATCGGCGGGCCGGGGCCGTTCGTTAGGCGTGACCGGCATGACCGGCATGACCGGCATGACCGGCATGACCGGCATGACCGGCATGACCTGCCGACGCCGGATTCCGGATCCACTGCATCCGATCGGCCCCGTCCGCCGGTAGTGCCGGTGTGACGTCGACGACGACGTCGTCCGTACCGGCCCGAAGGGGCCAGAAGGAGACCCGACATGCGCAAGACACTCGCCACCGGCCTCGCCGCCGGTGTGCTGCTCGCCGCCGCTGCGGCCGCGGTCCCGGCGGCCACCGCCTCCGCCGCCACCGGGGACGCGACGCTCTCCGTCCTGCACGCCGTCCCGGACGTCACGGTCGACGTCTACCTGGACGGGAAGCGCGCCCTCGACGACTTCACGCCCGGGACCCTCGCCGGCCCGATGATGGTCCCGGCGGGCGCCCACCAGCTCGCGATCACCGCCTCGGACGCAGCCGATGCGTCGGAGCCGGTCATCGGCCCCGTGGACGTCACGCTCGACGCCGGCGGGAACTACACCGCCGTCGCGCACGACGACACCAGTGGGAAGCCCACCGCCACGCTCTTCACCAACGACGTCTCGGCCACCCCGGCCGGACAGGGCCGTCTCGTCGTCCGGCACGTCGCAGCCGCTCCCGCGGTCGACGTGCTCGCCGGTGGCGAGGCCGTCGTCAGCAACCTGTCGAACCCGGACGAGCAGGCACTCGAGCTCCCCGCCGGAACCGTCTCGGCATCCGTCGCCGCCACCGGCACGACCGACCCGGTGATCGGTCCGGCCGACGTCGCGGTCACCGCCGGCGCCGACACGATCGTGTACGCCTGGGGCAGCCTGGACGACCAGAACCTGGCGCTCGCCACCCAGACGATCTCGGACCTCGGCGGCACGCCGAACGGGGTCCCGGCCGGCAATGCCGGACTCGTCGCGACGAACCGGACCGACACCGTCGGGATCGTCGGCGGGACGACAGCAGCCCTCGCGGCTGCGGTCGCGATCGGCGCGGTGGTGCTCCGGCGCCGCCGCACCGTGACCGGGGACCAGCGGCAGGACTCGGGTCACTGACCGTGCCGTCCCCGGTCCGGACCACCGCGGCGGCGCTCGTCGTCGCCGCGGTGGCCGCGACCATCCTGACCGGGTGCTCGTCGGGCGGCTCCCCCACCCCCGACGGGCACCCCTCGACCGCGATCCTCTCCGGGCCGTCGTCGACGCCGACCCCGGCGCCGTCGGCGTTCTCGACCGCGGTACCCCAGGTCCGCGCCACGGTCCCACCGACCGTCCGGGTCGCCGCTCCGGCCCGGATCGCCGTCGACTGGGCCGGGGTGCGGGCCGACGTCCGTCCCGAGGGGGTCGACGACCAGGGCGCGATGTCCCTGCCGCCCGACCCGGCCGTCGCCGGCTGGTACCGGTACGGCGCAGCACCGGCGTCGACCACGGGGACCGTCGTGATCGCCGCCCACGTCGACGCCGTCGGCTACGGCGTCGGGCCGTTCGCCCACCTCCGGGACGTCCCCACCGGCACGACCGTCACCGTGACCGACACGGCCGGTGACCGGACCCGGTGGCGGATCGACTCGGTCGCCCTCGTCGCCAAACGCGGCCTCCCGTGGGCCTCGGTCTTCCGGACCGACGGACCGCGACGGCTCGTCCTGGTCTCCTGCGGCGGCGCGTTCGACGAGTCCACCCACCACTACAAGAGCAACCTCATCATCAGCGCGACGCCCGCCTGACCGCCCGGGACCGGACCGATCACGACCGCCGTACGATCGGGTCACGGTCGACGACGACCACGCCAGCGACAGGATCCAGTGACGACCACCCTCCCGGACGACAGCGAACTCTCCGACGCGTTCAGCGCCGGGAGCGAGGACGCCCTGCGCGCCGTCTACGACCGCTGGTCCCCGCTCGTGTACTCGTTGGCGCTCCGCGCGCTGGGCGACCAGTCGGCGGCCGAGGACGTGACGCAACAGGTCTTCGTGAAGGCCTGGCGCCGGAGTGCCAGCTACGACCCGGAGCGGGCCCCACTCGGCGCCTGGCTCGTCGGGATCACCCGGAACTGCATCGCCGACGCCTTCGCGGAACGGACACGGCACGCCAGGACCACCGACCCGACCGTCGTCGAGGAGACCGCGGCGGCACCGGAGTCCGAGTTCGACCTCGCCGAACGCGCACTGGTCGCGGGCGAGCTCGACCGGCTCGACGACGTGCCACGCCGGGTCATGCGCTTGGCGTTCTACGACGAGCTGAGCCATCGTGAGATCGCCGAACGGCTCGGACTCCCCCTCGGCACCGTCAAGAGTCACATCCACCGAAGTCTGGCTCGGCTCCGAACACGTCTCGAGGTGATCGAATGAAGCACGTCGACGACGAGACGCTCGCCATGCTCGCGGTCTCCGGTGTCGTGGCCGACGACGCCGTGACGGAGCACCTCGCTGCCTGCGCCCGGTGCCGCGACGAGGTCGCGGACCTGCAGCGCGTGGCCGCCGTGACGCGTTCGTCCTCCCACGTCCGGCTCGACGCACCCCCGGAGGCGGTCTGGGACCGCATCGCCGCGGAGGTCCGGGACGGTCCGCCGCGCGACCTCCCGGCGGAGTCAACCGCACCGGTCGCGGTCTCCGGAACGGGCCGCCCAGGAGGAACGACCCGCCCCCGCGGACGGGTCACCCCCGGTGGGCCCCGCGTCCACCGCCGTCGGCGCGTCCTCCTGACCGTCGCGGCCGTCGTCGGGGCGTTCGCGATCGTGCTCGGGATCGGCGTGGCGACGGGTGCCCTGCCCGGGCTCCCCGGCTCGGCGTCCGAGACCGTGCTCGCGCGGGCGGAGCTCGACGCGCTGCCCGGATGGTCCGGCGCCGGTGGCACCGCCGAGCTGGAACGGGACCGCGACGGGCGGCTCTCGCTCGTGGTCGACCTGCGCGGCGGGACCGGACGAACGGGTACCGGTGCCCTGCGCGAGGTCTGGATGATGCGCTCCGACCTCGACGGGCTCGTCAGCGTCGGGTTCCTCGACGGCGACCGCGGGCGGTTCACGGTCCCGTCGGGCATGGACACCGCACGCTTCCCGGTCGTCGACGTCTCGGCCGAGGCGGACGACGGCGACCCGGCGCACTCGGGCGACTCGATCGTGCGCGGCCGGCTCGCACGCCCCTGACCGAGGACGTGCGCAGTAGCCTGACGCCGTGATCACCCCCGAGGACCTGCTCGTGGGCCCCCGAGGCCGACGCTTCTGCTTCGAGCTCCTCGGACACGCGGCTGACGAGTCGTCCGCGGTCGCCGAGCACCTGTACCAGCTGATGGTCTGGACCGAGTACCACCTCGACCGTGATCGCGGGGACGCTCCTTCGCTCTTCGGACCCGGTGCCGACCGACCGGAGCCCGCTCCGTCGACGTCCGAGGTCGTCCGCGCACTCGAGGCGGTCATCGACACGGTCGACCCGCGGTCGATCGACACCACGCAGGTCCTCCGCGCGCTCGCGGACACGGCCGACACCGCGATGTCCTGGCAGGAGCCGGACGCGACCGACGTCCTGCTCGCCCGGTCCGAGTTCGCCCCGGCGCTCGCCCGGCTCGCGAGCACCTGGGCGTCCCTCCCCGCGGTGACCGCCGTCGTCGAACCGCCCGGAGCGGTGACGCAGTGGAGCACGGTCTTCGACGGCGAGCACGGGCGGCACCCCGACCGCGGCGCCGGTCCGGGAGCAGCAGCCCGGAGCCTCACTGCGTGGCACCGCGCACTGACGACCGAGGTGGCCGCAGTGCGGCCCCGCGATCGTCGTCGCCCGGCCGCGGCGAACGTGAGCGGCTCCTGGTGGTCGACACCACCGTCCGAGCTCGTCACCACCACCGCCGCCGTCGGGACCCTCGGCCCGATCGGGCTCTGGGCGGTGGAGGACGGATTCGGCTGGGAGCGTGCCACCGTCGCTCCGATCCACCCGACACCGGACGTCCGCGTCCTGGTGGTCGACTCCGCGGAGGACTGGGGTGCGCTCTGCCGCCGGTGGTCCGTCGACGTGAGCGACACGACGCGCCGGCACGACTGGTACCGCACCACCGGCCGCGACGGACGGTGGCTGACACCGGACTGGTCCGCGCTCGCCGAGACCCACGACGCCGTCCACGTGACGGTCCGCGCGTGGCTCCGCGCAGCCGGCACCGCGATCCCGGTCGGCCCCGACACCGCGAGCGTCATCGCCGGGTGGACGCCGGACACCACCGTGTGGCTGCGCGACCCGCAACCGGTGGTCGACGACGACGCCGCGACCGTCTGGACGTTCGACGGCGACGCGCTCCGCTGGACGACAGGTGACGACGAAGTTCTCACAGACGGTGTATTCCCGACCCGATCCTGAGAAGCCTGGGCGTTGTCCCCCATGATTTATCTCATGAGCGTGTTAGCGTGCCCCTCATGACCGACACCACCATCGTCGCTCCCCCGACCACCCCGGCCCCGCTCCGCGAGGTCGGCGCCCTCATCCGGGGCGCCCGCAAGGGCCGCAGCATGACCCAGGCCCAGCTCGCCGAACGCGTCGGCACGAGCCAGAGCGCCATCAACCGCATCGAGCAGGGCGGCCAGAACCTGTCCCTCGAGATGCTCACCCGCATCAGCGACGCCCTCGACCAGCAGATCGTCTCGATCGGCGGCGCCCCGCAGCGTGCCCACCTCCGCGTGCAGGGCGGCCGCAAGCTCAGCGGCTCGATCGCGGTGAACTCGAGCAAGAACGCCGCCGTGGCGCTCCTGTGCGCCTCGTTGCTGAACCGTGGCGTGACCCGCCTGCACAAGGTCGCGCGCATCGTCGAGGTCGACCGCATCATCGACGTGCTCCGCAGCCTCGGCGCGACCGTCACCTGGTCCGAGGACGGCGAGACCCTCGAGATCGTCGCTCCGTCCGACCTCCGTCTCGACGCGATCGACGCCGACGCCGCCCGCCGGACCCGCAGCGTCCTCATGTTCCTCGGTCCGCTCAGCGGCCGGTACGAGTCCTTCCGCCTGCCGTACGCCGGCGGCTGCGACCTCGGCACCCGCACGGTCGAGCCACACCTCATCGCCCTGCGCCCGTTCGGCGTCGACGTCGAGGCGACGTCGGGCTGGTACGAGGTCGACGTGGCGAACACCGAGGTCCCGACGAAGTCGGTCGTCCTCACCGAGCGCGGCGACACCGTCACCGAGAACGCGATCCTGGCCGCGGCCGCCCGCGACGGCGAGACCGTCATCCGCAACGCCAGCCCGAACTACATGGTGCAGGACCTCTGCTTCTTCCTCGAGCTCCTCGGGGTGGAGATCGAGGGCATCGGCACCACCACGCTCCGGATCACCGGCAAGAGCCGCATCGACGAGGTCGTGGACTACTGGCCGAGCGAGGACCCGGTCGAGGCGATGAGCCTG
The DNA here is from genome assembly GCF_001865105.1 of Curtobacterium sp. MCBA15_016. Taxonomy (NCBI): domain Bacteria; kingdom Bacillati; phylum Actinomycetota; class Actinomycetes; order Micrococcales; family Microbacteriaceae; genus Curtobacterium; species Curtobacterium sp. MCBA15_016. The sequence continues at coordinate 15,683 of NZ_MJGR01000005.1, read as the reverse complement.
CTGACCGCCGGCATCGTCACCGACTCCACGCTCACCGTCACGCGCGCACCGATCGAGTTCCTCGAGATCGAGCTCGCGACCCTGGCCGAGATGGGCCTGCGCTTCGACGTCACCGACGAGTACCCCGCCGCGAACGGCCGCACCCGCCTGGTCGACATCACGGTGCACCCGTCCGAGCTGCACGCGCCGATCGACAAGATCCACGCGATGCCGTTCCCCGGCCTGAACATCGACAACCTGCCGTTCTTCGTGGTCATCGCCGCGATGGCGGAGGGCACCACGCTCGTGCACGACTGGGTCTACGAGGGCCGCGCGATCCACCTGCTCGACCTCACCCGCCTGGGCGCGAGCGTGACCCTGCGCGACCCGCACCGGCTCGACGTGACCGGCCCGACGCACTTCTCGGGTGCCGAGGTCAGCTGCCCGCCGGCCCTCCGCCCCGCCGTGGTCATCCTGCTGGCGATGCTCGCGGCCAAGGGCGAGAGCGTCCTGCGCAACGTCGGCATCATCGCCCGCGGCTACGAGCAGCTGCAGGAACGGCTCAACTCGCTCGGCGCGTCCATCGAGACGTTCCACGACTGACCGCACCGGAGGCCGTACCCGGCCGCCTGCCGACGTGACCTGACGGCCCGTCCCCGCAAGTGGGGACGGGCCGTCACCCGTCCCGGGCGAAACGAGCCGTTCCTCCAGGCCGATGCCCAGGAGCGCTCCACTGCCCACCCAGGCCGACGGTGCTGGATGGGCTGATGGCCACGAGATCGCTCCTGACCGTCCCCCTGCTCACCACCGTCGCAGCCGCCGCCCTGGCGTGGTTCGTGCTCGGTCCGGCCGCCGCGCTCGCGTTCGTCGCGCTCGCACTGCTCGAGATCGCGATGGCGGCCGACTCGTCGGTCCCGATGGCCGGCATCGCGTCGCGCCTGCACTCCCCCGCACGGCGGCTGTTCCTGTCGCTCGGCATCGTCGCTGGTGTCCTCGCGATGCGGCTGCTGCTCCCACCGGCCGCGGTGGCGGTCGGCGACGCGACCGACCCGGCGAGCTCGGTGGGCGAGGCCGTGTTCGCACCGGGCTCGTTCTCGGCGCACCTCGCCGAGGTGCGGCCGGCCCTCGCCGCCTTCGGCGCCGCGTTCATCTGGCTCGTGTTCGCCGAGTACCTCTTCAACACGGACCGCGCGTCGCGTCGGTCCTGGCTGGGCCGACTGGAGGCGCGGCTCGCCCGGGTCGCCCGCCCTCGCGTCTGGTCGCTGGTCACCGCCGGCACCGGGGTGCTGCTGACCTCGGTGCTCGTGGGGGTCGAGGCCGGGTGGTCCCCACCGACGCTGCTGCCGGTGGTCCTCGGCGGGACGATCGGCATCGGCGCGTACCTCGGGTCGAAGCGGATCGCGGCGTGGGCGCTCCGGAGCACGGACGGGACCGACACGGCGTCGATCGGGACCGGGAGCGGCGCCTGGCGGATCCACGCCTACGCCTCGACGGTCGTCTTCGAACGCGGGCTCGTGGTGTTCATGCTGTTCGAGATCCTCGACGGGGTCTACAGCCTGTCCGGCTCCGGTGTGCTCGGCGGTGACGGGCTCGGGGCGCTCGAACAGGCGGCCGTGGCGATCGCCGCGATCGGGGTCGGGGCGGTGTTCCTGGCGCGCCTGACCTCGCGGCTCGACGAGGCGTCGGGGCTGAAGCGGCTCCGGTACCTCAAGGCGGGGGCGGCGTACGTGCTGGGCATCCTCGCGGTGCTGCTGTGGACGAGCCTGCTCGTGCCGATCCCCGGCGTCGTCGTCGGGTGGTTCGGCAGCGTCGTGATCGGCCTGGCGCTCGCGACCTCGCTGCCGTGGGGTGCGTGGTGGCGGCGGGCGCGGCGGTCGTTGCCCGGTGGGGCGCGCGCCGCGCGGGGCTGAACGGTCCGCCCCGCGACAGACCCGCGCCGTCGAGGACTCCGGGTGCGCGCGGAGCCGCACCGTCCCTCCTGTCCGGTGTCAGCCGCGACCGACGAACGGCATGGCGGTCGGCATGACCGTCAGGTTCGGCACGTTCGTGCCGGCCGGCATCCCGGCCATGTACGCCACCGCTCGGCCCGTCTCGGCGACGTCCATCGTCGGTTCGGTTCGGATCGAGCCGTCCGCCTGCATCGTCCCGTCCGCCGTGCCCGACCCCATCGTGGTGGCGGCGTTGCCGATGTCGAGCTGCCCGCAGGCGATGCCGAACGCCCGACCGTCGAGCTGCAGCTGCTTCGTCAGGCCGGCCACCGCGTGCTTGGCGACCGTGTAGGGCGCGGAGAGCGGACGCGGTGCGTGCGCGGAGATCGAGCCGTTGTTGATGATGCGGCCGCCCTGCGGTGTCTGGGTCCGCATGATCCGGAACGCCTCGCGGGCGCAGAGGAACGAACCCGTGAGGGTCACGGCCAGCACCTCGTCCCAGGTGTCGAGCGTGATCTCGTCGAACTGCGTCGCCGGCGCCCCGGTGCCGGCGTTGTTGAACAGGAGGTCGAGTCGGCCGAACCGCGCGACGGTCTCGTCGAAGAGCCGTCGGACGTCCGCCTCGACCGAGACGTCGGCGACGACCGGCACGATGCGCTCCGAGACGGCCGCGACCTCGTCGAGCGGGCCACGCCGCCGTCCGGCGATCACGACCGTCCACCCGTCGCCCGCCAGCGCGAGTGCGGCGGAGCGGCCGATCCCGCTGCCGCCGCCGGTCACGACGGCGATGCGGGAGTCACGCGCGGGGGCGGGGGTCGTGTCGTCGCTCATGGCGGCACGCTACCGCGGACGTCCGTCCCCGTGCGTCATGCGTCGACCACCCCGTCGGGCACCGGTGCGACCAGGCCCGCTCGCCGACGGAGGTCGAACGCGGCCGCGACCAGCTCCCGCGTGCGCGGGTGCCGTCCCGCGTCGAACAGCTGCTCGGCCGGACCGACGTCGACGATCCGCCCGGCGTCGAAGACCGCGATCCGGTCGGCGACGCGACGCACCACCGCGAGGTCGTGCGACACGAAGACGCACGTCGTCCCGGTGGTGCGCTGCAGGTCCAGGACGAGGTCGAGGATCCGCGCCTGCACGGACACGTCGAGCGCCGAGGTGGGCTCGTCGCACACGACCAACGGGACGGGACCGGCGAAGGCCCGGGCGATGGCGACGCGCTGCTTCTGTCCGCCGGAGAGCTGCGCCGGCCGGCGGTCGAGGACCGCGGCGTCGAGTCCGACCCGGGCGGCGAGGTCCTCGGCGCTGCCCTCGCCACCGAGCAGTCGGATCGCCCGGCCGAGCACCTGCCGGACGGTCCGCCTCGGGTTGAGCGACGCGTCGGCGTTCTGGAACACGACCTGCACGGGCGGGGTCCGTTGCCCGGGGCCGTCGCCCGCGGCGGACGCAGCCGTGGTCACCGTGCCGTCGTACCGGACGAGGCCGGCGAGGGCGCGCCCGAACGTGGTCTTGCCGGAGCCGGACTCGCCGACGACGCCGAGGACCTCGCCCCGGTGCAGGTCGAGGTCGATGCCGTCGAGGGCGACCGCACCGTCGTACTCCTTTCGGAGGCCGCGGACCGACACGAGCACGTCGTCCTCCGTGGTGCCACGTGCGGCCTTGCCCGCGGTGATGTCCGGCAGCGCCTCGACGAGCTGCACCGTGTACGGCTCGGACGGCGCACCGAGCACCGTTCGGGCGGAGCCCTCCTCGACGAGCACGCCGTGCCGGAGGACACCGACCCGCTCGCAGTGCGCGGCGACGAGCGGCAGGTTGTGGCTGATGAGGAGCGTGGCGAAGCCGGTCTCCTCGCGCAGTTCGTCGATGAGCGCCATGATCCCGGCCTCGACGGTGCTGTCGAGGCCGGTCGTGGGCTCGTCGAGCACGAGCAGCCGCGGCCGGGAGACCAGGGCCATCGCGATCGCGACGCGCTGCTGCTGCCCGCCGGACAGCTCGTGCGGGTACCGGACGCCGATCGTGTCCGGGTCGGGCAGACCGACGCGGGTGAACGCCTCGACCGTGCCGGACTCGGCCTCGGCCCGCCCCGACCCGGTGGCACGGAGCACCTCGGCGACCTGACGGCCGACGGGCATCGTCGGGTTCAGCGCGAGGCCCGGCTCCTGGTGCACGACGGCGACCACGTCACGCCGGAAGCGCCGGAGCCGTTCGCGCCGGAGCGTGGGGACGTCCGAATCGTCGACGACGAGCGCCGCCGCCGAGACGTCGGCATCCGGATCGAGCGAAGCGGTGAGGGTCCCCGCCACCGTGCTCTTGCCGGAGCCGGACTCGCCGACGAGGCCGTACGATCCGCCCGCCTCGATCGTGAAGGACACCCCGTCGACGACCCTGACGCCGCGGTACGCGACGGTGAGTCCCTCGACCCGGACCAGCGGTTCGCTCACTCGGCGACCTCCTTGAGGTTGTCCGCGATGAGGTTCGCGGCGACGACGATCGACGCCACGGCGACGCCCGGGAAGACGACCGTCCACCAGGCGGCCTGCAGGTAGGCGCGGTTCGCGTTGATGTCGAGGCCCCAGTCGGCGGCCGGAGGTTGCGACCCGAGGCCGAGGAACGACAGCGACGCGGTGATGAAGATGGCGGCACCGAGGCTCAGGACGGCCTGGACGACGAACACCCCGACGACGTTCGGCAGGAGCTCGGTGAGCATCGCCCGGAGTGCGCTCTCGCCCTGGAGCCGGGCCGCCTGCACGTAGGACTTGCCCATCTCGACGAGCACCGCGGCGCGGACGATGCGCGCGATGCCCGGTGCGAACAGCACGCCGACGATGAGCACGAGCGCCGGGGTCGAGACGCCGAACGCCCCCACGAGCACCACCAGGAAGATGAGGCTCGGCAGCGCGAGGAGCACGTCGAAGAACCGCATCAGGGCGGTGTCGACCCAGCCGCGGTGGAAGCCCGCGACGAGCCCGAGCGTGCCCCCGAGGACGGTCGCGAGCGCGGCACCGAACGGGCCGATCACGAGCGCCGGGCGGGCTCCGGCCGCGACCCGGGCGAAGACGTCGCGCCCGAGCGAGTCGGTGCCGAACCAGTGCGCCGCACTCGGCGCCTGCAGGAGTTCCCCGGTCTTCGCGAACGGCTGCAACCCGAGCGCGTGCCACCCGACGGCGAGGACGACCCACCAGACGAGGACCGCGACCGAGACCAGGAAGGTCGGGCGAGCCAGCAGCGCGCGCCAGCCACGACGGGCACGGCGCGACCCGGCGGTCTGCTCCGGCCCGGTGGCGACCGGGGCGTCGGTGGCGAGGGCTCCGGGGACGACGGCGGTCATGCGGTGACCCGCCGTTCGAACCGGATCCGGGGGTCCACCACGACGAACAGGAGGTCGGTGAGCAGCAGCGCGCCGAGGGACAGCGCTCCGGCGAGCATCACGCCGCTCTCGAGCAGGAGCGCGTCCTTCCGCTCGGCGGCCGACACGAGCAGCGCGCCGAGCCCCGGGTACGAGAAGAGCGTCTCGACGATCACGCTCCCGCCGAGCAGGGTGCCGAGGTAGATCCCGAGCACCGAGAAGGTCGGGATGAGCGCGTTGCGGACGACGTGCCGCCGGACGATCTGACCGGTCGTCAGCCCCTTCAACACCGCGGTCCGGTGGAACTGCGACCGGATCGTCTCGATGACCCCGGCCCGCACCATCCGGGTCAGGACGGCGAGGTACGCCAGGGCCAGCACGACCGCCGGCAGGGTGAGCACCCGGAGCCGCTCGCCGAACCCCGCGTCGAGCGCCCCGGACGCCTGCACGGGCACGACGCGGAGCCAGACCGCGAAGACCAGCAGCAGGACGATCCCGACCACGAACTCCGGGATCGCGGAGACGGTCAGCAGGCCCACCGTCACGGCACGGTCCGACCTGCGCCCCTGTCGGTAGGCCTGCACGGCGCCGAGCACGAGGGCGACCGGCACCATGATGACGAAGGCGTACGCGCCCAGCAGGAGCGAGTTGCCGAGCCGTCCGAGCACCAGGTCCCGCACCGGCTCGGAGTACACGAAGCTCGTGCCCCAGTCGCCGGTCACGAACCCGCCGATCCAGTGCAGGTACCGGCTCACGAGGGAGCCGTCGAGTCCGTGGTCGACGTTCCAGGCCTGCACCTGCGCCGCCGTCGCGTACTGCCCGAGCGCGTTCCGACCGGGGTCCCCCGGGACGACCTGGACCAGCCAGAACGTGAGGATCGAGACCACGACCAGGACGAGTGGGATCTGGACGACCCGCTGGCCGACGAGGGACAGCAGACGACGGCGGCGCGCGGTGCTCATGACGAGGTGACCCCGATCCCGCGGAAGTCGAACCCGCCCGGGAAGTCCTGCCCGGACCGGAAGGTCCCCGTCACGCGCTTCTGCAGCAGGATGCTGCTCGACGCGAACGCCGGCACGATCACCGGCAGGTCCGTCCACTCGATCGTCGCGATCCGGTCGGCGAGGTCCTGCCGCTCGGACTCCGACGTGGTCGACTCGTACTGGTCGACGAGGGTCTCGAGCTCCGGGTTCGAGTACTTCGACGCGTTCCAGGCGGCGCCGGACCGGTAGATCAGGTCGACGTACTGGGCCGGCAGTCGCTGCGCCCAGTTCGTGATCGTCACCGGGGCGTTGAGCCACGGCGTGTCGGCCCCGTCGGCGTAGTACTGCGCGCTCGTGAGGACCTTGAGCGTGACGTCGAACCCGCCGACGGCCTCGAGCTGCTGCTGCACCACCTGGGCGAGCGCCTTCTCGGCGTCGAGCGTGGTGATCTCGAACGACACGGTCTTGCCGCCGAGGAGCTCCCGCACCTTCGCCGCGTCCTGCGACCGCTGCTCGAGGCCCTTCGGCTGGATCGCGGAACTCGGGAAGAACGTGGTGTCGTTGCCGACCTCGGCGTTCCCGCCGTAGACCGTCTTGACGATCTCCTTCCGGTCGAGCGCCAGGGCGAACGCCTCGCGGACGTCCGGGTCGTCGAACGGCGCCTTGGTCACGTCGAGGAAGATGCCGTCGAACTTGTTGTAGTACGGCTTGGTCTCGTTGTAGTCGGAGGCCTGCAGCGTCGAGGTCGCGGTGGGGCTCGACGCGATCTGGTCGATCTCGCCGCTCTGGAAGGCCAGCAGCTGTGCCTGGTCGTCGGCGTAGAACTTCACGTCGACCTTCTCGAGGTCGACGTCCTTCGCGTCCCAGTAGTCGGGGTTCTTCGTGAACGTCGCGCCCTGGCCGGCGGAGTACTTCGACAGCACGAACTGGCCGGCACCGACGGGCTGCTTCGCCCAGTTCGTCGACGCCGTGAAGCCGGCGGGCTGGATCGTCGTGTTCGAGCCGGTGAGCAGGTACGGGAAGTCGGCGTAGGGCTTGTCGAGCGTGAACTCCACGGCGGAGTCGCCGTCCGCGGCGACGGACCCGAGGATGCCCTCGAAGCTCGACTTGCCGGGCGACTGGCTGTCCGTGCCGATGATCGAGTCGAACGTCGCGACGACGTCCTTGCTCGTGAGGGCGGCGCCGTCCGAGAACTTCAGGCCGTCGCGCAGGGTGACGGTCCAGGTGCGGCCATCGGACGAGGCCTTCCAGGAGTCGGCGAGCCGGCCCTCGAGCTTGCCCTGCGCGTCCTGGCTGAGGAGTCCCTCGGATGCCAGCCCGACGATGAACATCGCGTTGTAGTCGGACGTGGTGAGGGGGTTGATGGTGCTGTCGGGCTCCTGGAGGCCGAGCGTGTAGGTGCCGGCGTCCGACGAGCCGGACGAGGCCTCGCCGCCGGACGAGCACGCGGCGAGGGTGAGGGCGAGGGCGGACGCGGTGGCCGCGAGGGCGAGGCGCTTGAGGCGACGCCGCCGCGACGTGAGGTCGACGGTCATGGTTGGCTCCTGGGTTCGGGGTGCAGGGGGTGGTGCGGTCAGCGGTGCGCGCGGTCGGGCACGCGGGGGTGTCCGAACCGCTCGCGCAGGGTGAGGTCGTCGTACGTGGTGGCGGTCCGGCCGCGGCGCTGCAGCTCGGGCACGACGTGGTCGACGAAGCGGTCGATGCCACCCGGCAGGTACGGGAACTGCACGATGAATCCGTCCGCTCCGCCGTCGTCCGCGAGTTCCTCGAGCCGGTCGGCGATCTCCGGCCCGGTGCCGGTGAGCAGGCTCCGCCGGTACGACCACGAGTAGACGTCGCGGGGCGTCGCCGGCCCGTCCGCGAGCAGGCGCTCGACCGCGGGCTTCGGTGACCGGGTCTCGTTCGAGGTGTCGAACTCCTCGGCGTAGTCGAACGGCACGTCGACGTCGCGCCCGGACAGGTCCTGGCCGATCTGGTGCGACACGTCCTCGAGGATGAGCGCGTCCGGGGTGAGCGCCAGGATCGCGTCCGCCTCGGCCCGGGCGTCGGCGGCGGTCTCCCCCACGACCGGCATGACCGAGGGCATGATCTTCACGGCGTCGACAGCGCGACCGTGTCGGACCGCCCGGGCGCGCAGGTCGTCGACGAACCGGCGGACGTCGGCCGCGGACCCACCCCGCGTGAACACGGCGTCCGCGGTGTCGGCGGCGAGCTCGAGGCCGGACTCGGAGCCGCCGGCCTGGAACAGCAGCGGGTGGCCCTGCGGCGGCCGGGCGATGTTGAGCGGACCGCGCACCCGGAAGAACTCCCCGTCGTGGTCGAGCCGGTGCAGCCCGTCCCGGTCGGCGAAGATCCCGGACGCGGCGTCCGCACGGATCGCGTCGTCGTCCCAGCTGTCGAGCAGACCGTGGACGACGTCGACGAACTCGCGGCCGCGCTCGTACCGGCGGGAGTGGTCGATGTGCGCGTCGCCGCCGAAATTCCGGGCCTCTTCGTCGTAGCGGCTCGTGACGAGGTTCCACGCCGCGCGGCCCCGGCTGATGTGGTCGAGGGAGGCGATCGTCCGCGCCACGTGGTACGGCTCGTTGTAGGTGGTCGAGACCGTCGCCGCGAGTCCGATGCGGCTGGTCACCTGGGACAGCGCCGCGAGCAGGGTGAACGGCTCCGGGCGGAGCGCGCCGTAGTGGTCGACGCCCGACGGGTACCGGTCCCAGAAGTACAGGCCGTCCGCCAGGAACAGCGTGTCGAAGAACCCGCGCTCGGCGCTCTGCGCGATGTGGCGGTGGTGGCCGATCGTCAGGTGCTCGGCCGGCCGCGACGACGGATGCCGCCAGCCGGTGACGTGCGCGCCGCCGGGGTGGAAGGCGAACGCGCCGAGCAGGATCCGGTCGCTCATGCCGAGACCTCCGCCGTCCGGATCGTGCTCGCCGGTCGCGCCAGCCCGAGGTGCTCGCGCAGGGTGTCCCCGCGGTACGTGCGGTCGTACACGCCGCGGCGTTCGAGTTCCGGCACCACCTGGTCGACGAACCGGTCCACGCTCACCGGGATCGACGAGAACGCGAGCATGAAGCCGTCCGCGGCGTCCTGCTCGTAGCGCTCGGTCAGCCAGTCCGCGATCTGCTCGGGTGTCCCGGGCAGGAACCGGCGCCGCAGGATCGTCCGGTAGACCTCGCGCAGCGTCGTGGCGTCCGCGGCGATGCGTCGGATCGACTCGTACACCGACTTCGACTGGGTGATCGACGACTCGTCGAAGACGTGCTCGAACGGCGCGTCGAGCGGCCGGTCGGACAGGTCGGTCTGCAGGTAATGGGAGAGCAGGTCGAGCGAGACGCGGTCCGGCGTGAGCTCCTCGATCTCGTCGAGCTGGCGCAGCGCGTCCGCCTCGGTGTCGCCGATGACGGGCGACACGGCCGGCAGGATGAGCATCGACGACGGGTCGCGGCCGTTGTCGACGGCTCGGCGCTTGTAGTCCGCGTACAGCGCCTGCGCGTCGGCGAGCTCGTCCTGCCAGAGCGTGAACACGCCCTCGGCCTTCGCCCCGGCCAGCGCTCGGCCGGCCTCGGACGCGCCGGCCTGGAACAGCACCGGGTGCGCCTGGGGCGGACGGGCGATGTTCAGGGGTCCCCGCACCCGGAAGAACTCCCCCTGGTGGTCGAGGACGTGCAGGCCCTCGCGCTTGGCGAAGTACCCGGACTGCTTGTCGTGGAGGAAGGCGTCGTCGTCCCAGCTGTCCCAGAGTCCCTGCACGACGTCGACGAACTCGGCCCCGCGCCGGTAGCGCACCGCGTGGTCGAGGTTGGCGTCGCGCCCGAAGTTCCACGCCTCTTCGTCGGAGGCGCTCGTGACGAGGTTCCACGCGGCGCGGCCCTCGCTGAGGTGGTCGAGCGAGGCGAGCTTCCGGGCGACGTGGTACGGCTCGTTGTACGTCGTCGACACCGTGGCGGCGAGTCCGATGTGCTCGGTCCGCTGCGAGAGCGCGCCGAGCAGCGTGAAGGGCTCGGTGCGGATGTTCACGACGTGGTCGATGCCCGAGTCGAACCGGTCCCAGACGTAGAGCTCGTCGGCGATGAAGAGCGTCGCGAACCCGCCGCGCTCGAGCGTCTGGGCGAACCGGACGTAGTACTCCACGTCGAGGTACTGCTCCGGTTCGCTGCCGGGCAGCCGCCAGCTCGTGACGTGTTCACCGCCCGGGTAGAAGACCATCCCGCCCAGCACGAGGCCGCCGTCGCGCGTCATGCCGTCACCGCCTCTCGTGTCCGTGCCGGTGCGACCGGCCCCACCGTCGCCCCGATGCGCGGCGCGACGTCCTCCGCGAAGAGCGCGAGGGCCTCGCGCCGACGCTCCTGGTCGGCGTAGCCGTGCTCGACCTGCACGTTGAGCTGCGTGGCGTACCGGGAGTACGGCTTCGACAGGATCGACTCGGCGATGTCCTCGGCGGTGCCGTAGTGCAGGTTCAGCGACGCGGCCTTCTCGGCCAGGGTCGACGCCGGGGGCAGGAACGACTCGCCCCACGCGTACTTCGCCTCGATGCCGGCACGGGCCTCGCGCAGCGCCGTGGCACGGTCACGGGCCGGGTAGATCGCGGTGGAGAGCGCCACCCGCGGCACCGCGCCGTCGGGCAGCGCGTCGAGGTAGGCGGCGGCGGTGACCTCGGCCGGTACCGTCTGGGTGGTGCCGACCAGGACCCCGTGTCCCCGGGTGGCGGCGATCGCAGCGCTGCCGGCGGTGAGGGTGGCGTCCCAGAGCCGGTCCAGCAGTGCGCTGCCGTCCGGGTTCAGTCGGGCCGTGCCGGTCCCGAGCGGCTCCCCGCGGAGCGCACCGAGCAGCGTGTCGAGCTGGGCGTCGAAGGCCGCCCGACGTGCCTCGTGCTCGGCGTGGGCGAGGTCCGGTGCGAAGACGTCGAGGGTCTCCGGGCCGCCGCCGTTCGCGACGCCGAGCTCGACCCGGCCGTCACTGAGCGCGTCGAGCACCGCGGCGTCCTCGGCGACGCGGACCGGGTCCTCGTGCGGGAGCGTCACCGCACCGAGTCCGAGCCGCAGGGTCGAGGTGCGCTCGGCGAGGGCAGCGAAGAAGACGAACGGTGACGGCAGCCCGCCGCGGGTCGGGTCGTCGTCGTGCCGGAAGTGGAACTGACGGACCCACGCGCTCTCGTACCCGAGTCGTTCCGCGGCGGCGAACAGGTCCAGCTCGTCGCGGTACGCCCGGCTCGCCGGCGGCGCTTCCGTCCCGTGCGAGAACACCGCGATCCGCAGTGGCACCGAGGCCACGCGGGCGGCCCGTTCGACGTGCGTCATGGAACACTCCCTCGTCAGTGGAGTGATGCAAACACGCACCACCGACGGTCCACGAGCGGCGACGTAACGGAGCGTTGCGCGACGTCACACAACGTAGGAGTGCGCACGGACCGCGTCCGAGGAGCATGATCGCCCCGTGCCGCAGCCCGCCGAATCCGACACCCTCCGCCGTCGTCACCCCGCCCTGCCGGACCACCTCACGTGGGAGCCGAGCAGCCGCTGGGTCCGCGCGGTCGTCGACGGCCTGACGGTCGTGGACACCCGTGCGCCGATCCTCGTGTGGGAGGCCGGCCACAAGGTCCCCGAGTACGGGATCCCGCGAGCCGACGTCCGCACCGACCTCCTGTCGCCGGCGGACGACGCACCCGCACCGGGTCGGTCCTGGCGCCCGGTCCGACCGGCCCGACGCTGGTACCACCTCCGGCTCCCCGACCGGGTCGTCCCGCACGTCGCCTGGTCGTGGGACGACGACGGCCTCGACGGGTGGCTCGGCGTCACGTGGACCCCCGGGGTCCTGGACGCCTGGTACGAGGAGGACGAGCGCGTCATCACCCACCCCCGCGACCCGCACAACCGGGTGGACGCACTGCCGAGCAGCCGGCACGTGGTGGTCCGCGACGGCGACCGAGTGCTCGCCGACTCCCGTTCGCCCGTCGCCGTGTACGAGACCGGCCTGCCGACGCGCTGGTACCTGCCCCGCGAGGACGTCCGGTTCGACGAGCTCGTCGCCACCGACACCGTCAGCGAGTGCCCGTACAAGGGCCACGCGACCGCGTACTGGGGTGTCCGACGCGCGGACGGCACCGTCGAGGACGTCGCGTGGTCCTACCCGGACCCCTTCCCCGCGGTCGCCGCCGTGCGCGACCGCGTCGCGTTCTGGGGTGAGCGGGTGGTCGTCGAGGTGGACGGCGTCCGCGCGTCGTCCGCGGTGGACCTGCGCGTCTGACGGACGGGAGGCGCGGGTCGGGCCCGACCCGCGCCTC
>NZ_MJGR01000005.1:2243-2467 GCF_001865105.1 Curtobacterium sp. MCBA15_016 | reverse complement strand
GCGCCTCCCGTCCGGCACTGGTCGCGACCACCGCCCGGCGCGCGTGTGCGCTGTCAGCGCCCACCGCGTTGACTGGGGTGTCGGTCGATCGAGGAGTGCGTGTGCTGGGACCTGAACTGGTGGTCGTGCTCGGCCTCGCCATCGCCCTGACGGCGGGCATCGCCGACCGCATCCGGGTCGCCCCGCCGGTGCTGCTGCTCGTCTTCGGCGCGCTGCTCGCCCTC
>NZ_MJGR01000005.1:0-1503 GCF_001865105.1 Curtobacterium sp. MCBA15_016 | reverse complement strand
TCGGCGCGCTGCTCGCCCTCGTGCCCGAGTTCGCGGGCGTGCAGCTCCCCGCCGACGCCGTCCTCCTGCTCTTCCTGCCGGCACTGCTGTACTGGGAGAGCCTGACGACGTCCCTGCGCGAGATCCGGAAGNNATGGGCACGCTGCTCGTCGTGGTCACGGCCGGGGCGATCGCCGTCCTGCTCCACCTGCTCGGCATGCCGTGGGGTCCGGCCTGGGTGCTCGGTGCGGCCGTGGCACCGACGGACGCCACGGCCGTCGGGGTGCTCACGAAGATGCTGCCGCGCCGGAACGTCACGGTGCTGCGTGCCGAGAGCCTCGTCAACGACGGCACCACCCTCGTGGTCTACGGGATCGCCGTCGCGGTCACGGTCGGCACGCAGGAGCTCACGTTCTGGGGCGTCTCGGGCATGCTCGCGCTGTCCTACCTCGGCGGCGTGGCGGCCGGTCTGGTCGCGGCGTGGCTCGGCACGCAGGTGCTCCGGCGCGTCGACACGGTCGTCCTCGAGAACCTGGTGACCCTCCTCGTGCCGTTCGTCGCGTTCCTCGGTGCCGAGGCGATCGGGGCCTCCGGCGTCCTCGCGGTCGTGGCCGCCGGCATCGTGGTGAGCCAGGTCGGTCCGAAGCTCGACCGCGCCGAGACCCGTCAGCAGGTCCGCGCGTTCTGGTCGTTCCTGACCTTCCTGCTGAACGGCGCGCTGTTCGTGCTCGTCGGCATCGAGGCGATGGTCGCCGCCCGTGCGCTGGAGCCCGCCGAGCTCCTGCGCGCCACCGGCGTGATCGCCGCGGTGTCGATCGCCCTCGTGCTCGTGCGGTTCGCGTTCCTCAACGCAGCCGGCGGCACGGTGTGGCTCGTCACCCGACGGTCCGGCGGAGCACCGCGCGAGGGCCACCGGGACCGGCTCGTCAGCGGCTTCGCCGGGTTCCGCGGGGCGGTGTCGCTCGCGATGGCCGTCGCCGTGCCCCGGACACTCGAGTCCGGCGCGGCGTTCCCCGACCGGGACCTCATCGTCTTCGTCACCGCCGGGGTCGTCGTCGTCACGATCGTCGGGCAGGCCCTGGTGCTGCCGGCCGTCCTCCGCCGGGCAGCACTGCCCGAGGACGAGTCGGTCGGCGAGGAGCGCCGCTTCGCCGAGCGCACCGCGATCGAGGAGGCGCTCGACGCACTCCCCCGCCTGGCCCGCTCGACCGGCGCGGACCGTGCGACCGTGGAGCGGGTGCGGAAGGACTACGAGGCGCACCTCGACGTCATCCAGGCCCGCGAGGAAGAGGACGACGACCACCCGGCGCTGCAACGGCACGACACCGCGGTCGCCCTCGAGCTCGCCCTGGTCCGGCACAAGGCCGCGACGCTCCTGCGGTTGCGGGACGCCGACGAGATCGACGACCTCGTGCTGCGGCAGGTGCGGTCGGGGTACGACGCGGAGGAGGCGCGGCTGAACGGGGTCACCACGACGTGACGGTGCGGCTCGCGGATGTCCGGGCGGGAGGCGCGGTGCGGGCT